>DGGP01000131.1 GCA_002392265.1 Firmicutes bacterium UBA3871
CAAGGGCAAAAACAAGGGAAAACGGTGCTTTTTATGGTAGCAGACCTGCGAAAAATGCAGGAAAATCAATGGGTTTTAGAGATTCGGATAGACAAACTGGAATTTATCAAAAAAATTATTGACCTCGTGGTTACCACGAGGTTTATTCTTTTTGTAAGAAGGGAGGTGAAAAGAATATATGGCTGGAGTACCAAACGATGTATTGGAGAAATTGAAAAGCAGCATGCGGGCAGAGATGCCTTCCGTTTTGGCGGATTTAAAGGGGCTGATCGCCATTCCGAGCGTTTCGGCAGATAAAGCGGAAGTAAAAAAAGCTCTTGACTATGTTCTGGAGGCCGGAGAAAGCATGGGATTTGAAGCAAAATCCTGCTGTGACGGGCAAGTGGGTGTTATAGAATACGGACAAGGTGAAGAAACGCTGGGCATACTGGGGCATGTGGATGTGGTTCCTGCCGGAGACAGAAAAAACTGGCTGTCAGATCCCTTCGGGATGGAAGTCAGAGACGGCAAAGTCTACGGGCGCGGGACCATAGACGATAAAGGGCCTGTAATGCTGTGTTTGCACGCTATGAAGGTAATAAAAGAAAGCGGACTGGAGCCAAAGAAAAAAATCCAGCTCATCCTCGGGACGCAGGAGGAGGTTGAATGGGTTGATATGCGAGAGTATGTCAAAAAAGAAAAGCTTCCCGATTATGCTTTTACGCCGGACGGGGAATATCCTCTCTGTAACATCGAAAAGGGGATAGTCGATGCGGATTTTTGTTATGAAATCTCCGAAAAGGACATTGAGCCCCAAAAAGGGGAATGTAAAATATGCAGCATAGATGCAGGAATCATGGCGAACGGTGTGCCGGGTTATGCCGAAGCAGTCGTCAAAGAGTTTGACAGCGACGGAAAAGTAGTGACAAAGACAGTCGGCGTAAAGGGAAAAGCTGTTCACTCGAGCATGCCCGAAAAGGGCGAAAACGCACTGTATATTCTGGCGGACAAGTGCAGAGAGTGCGGCATTTCCGGCAGACTCGCAGAAATCCTGAGCTTCCTAAAGGAGAGCTTTTGCTCTGTCTATGGAAAAGAGATAGGTCTGATGTCAGACGGCGAGCATTATCATGGAGAATTCGTTCACAGGAACACATTCTCAGTGACAATGCTAAAGACAGAAGACCTCAAGGTAAGAGCACATGTTAATATCAGATATGCTTATGGTACGGACGCAAATGATATTATAAGGGTGCTTGAAGAGCTTGCGGAAAAAAGCGGCGGCAGGCTGGAGGTAACGGACGTTATGCCTGCAGTTTACGTGGCAAAGGACAGAAAGTTTGTCGGAAAAATGATTGAGGCTTATGAAGAGGCGACAGGCCTGAGGCATGAGGACACGCTGGCCTACGGCGGATCATACGCAAAGGCAATGCCAAATGCGGTTTCGTTTGGACCACTGTTTCCGGGTGAGGAAGATACATGTCATGAGGACAACGAATACTTTTCACTTGACAGTATGGAAAAAAATGCTATGGTTATTGTGCTGACGCTGGCAAAAATCTGTTTGACGGAAGAAAAGCTCAAATAGTTCGGTTTTGTTAGTAATTCTTATAAAAATTATAAATAAGTTAAGTAAAAGAAAGGATGTGTTAAAATGGATTTTGGTTTTTGGTCACTCGTGCCGGTAATCGTTATCCTGGTGCTGGCACTGATAACACGCGAAACCTTCTTGTCGCTGTTTGTGGGTGTTGCAGTAGGCTTCCTGATGATTGCGGGTGGGCATCCGATTGATGCCTTTAACGGATTCTTGGATTCACTTTACACGGTAATGACGGACGAAAATACAGCATGGGTACTCATGATTTGCGGTCTGTTCGGCGCAATGGTCATGCTGATTACGGAATCCGGAGGCGTACTTGGTTTTTCAAGGTTTATGGAGAAGTTCCTGAAGACGAGAAGGCAGACTCTGATAGGAACATGGATTCTCGGTATTATTGTATTTGTTGATGATTATCTTAACTGTCTGGCTGTAGGTGCAGCTGTCAGGAGCCTTGCAGACAAGCATCGCATTTCGCGAGAAATGATTGCATTTATCGTAAACGCAACAGGTGTAACGGTGTGTGCAATCGTGCCGTTCTCGTCATGGTCGGCTTATATGGGCGGCCTGATGAAAAAGGCTGACATGCTTGGCGGACTCAGCGTAACAGGCGCTTACATTCACACGATTCCGTTCGTAATCTTCGGATGGCTTGCGGTAATAATGGTACCTCTCATTGCACTCGGTATTATTCCGCTGTTCGGACCTATGAAGAAATCCGAAAGAAGAGCTATCGAGACCGGCGAAGTGCAGTCCGAGGAAGCAAAGAACGCGCATGGCGAGCTGCCTAATGATGAGCTCAAGTTCAAGGACAAAAAGTGCAGCGCATGGAACTTCCTTGTTCCGATTGTTCTCGTAGCCATCATCACAGTATGGGTAGATGACCTCCTCGTAGGTATCTTTGCAGGACTTCTGTGCTGCTTTGTAATGTATCTGCCGCAGCGCCTGATGAATGTAAACGGCTTCTTCACCACACTTTTAAAGGGTATCACCGACATGTGTTCGATGCTGGTAATCATCGTGCTTTCGTACACTTTGATAGAAGTTAATTCACAGCTCGGACTGGTTGATTTTGTAGTAGAAACTTCGCTTAATACTGTAAATCCGGCTGTTTTACCGGCAGTAATTTTCGTAGTTATAGGTCTTCTGTCATTTGCATCGGGCAGCTTCTGGGGACTTGCGGCTATCGCATTCCCAATCGTCGGCCCTATGGCAGCAGCGTTCGGAGTAAGCCCGTTCCTCTGCGCAGGAGCAATTATTTCAGCAGTTTCCTTCGGTGGACAGATTTGTATGTATTCCGATACTGTAATCCTCACATCGGCATCAACTCAGATTACAAATGCTGAATATCTGAGAACATCCGGTCCACTGGTTGCAGTACCTTTTGTACTTGCGATTGTTCTCTATCTGGTAGCGGGGTTTATGTTTGCATAAAGTAAACCAAATAGCATAGCTACCCTGATAATAAAAATCCTCGAGGCTTCTCTCACTCCCTCGAGGATTTTTATTTTAGAAAGTATATCGTTTTTGCTACTGGCGCTGAAGCTTCGGAATGAAGCGGCCGCCTGCGAGTATGCGATCGTAAGTGATTTTTATCAGTGCCGTCTCGACCGGAATTGCGAATGCAACCTTTATTATGCGCGTAGGGAGCAGCACCATAAATGCGTTCCCATAGAGGATGCTGAGCCAAAGCGTGTTGAGCACGAGGTCAAACAGCAGCACTACTGTACAGCTGGCGAGGAGGCTTCTTTTCCATGTCACTTCATGCCCGTGCAGGATGAAGCCGAACACAAAGCCCGAAAGGAATGCAGTAAGCGTGAAGCCGGGGAAGAAATCTCCCGTCGGAAAGATGTTCGCACCGAGGATATCTCCTATTGCATAAGCGGCGCCCGCCCACAGCGGACCATACATCATGCCGATGACAGCAATAGGCAGGAACCCAAAGCCGAGTCTGAGTATCGGTGTGTTGATTGAAAGAAATCTGGTGAGGATTATTTCCATTGCAATCAGGAGTGCGATGGTTACCAGACGTACTGTGTTGGAATTTTTCATAAAAAATACCTCCTTTTATTTTAAAAAGAGGATGTCTTAAATATTGTAGCAGCGGACGCGACACTGCGTCGCAAGCCGTTTCCGCTTTAGCGGAGGCTTTTCGTTCACGGGCGACATCCCATCCCGTGACACTTGACGCGCAATGTCTACTCTACGAATTGATGTAATTCTATCACTGCAAGGGGTGCTGTGCAATAGAAAAACGCAAAAAAGAGGGTTCGATTGATGAAATTTGTATCAAAATGCGAAAATGGGTTTCACGATGCGGAATATCGTTTGCAGATGTAGTGTCAGTACTATGGATGCAGTGCCGTGTCTTTGCATTAGGGTTTATATGAAGGGTAAAGGATTGTTTGAAAGGTGAATTGTTTACTTGAAGGGTAAAAAGAAAAGTGATATATTCTTTAATATGAATGAAAAGAAGACAGAGAAAAAATCTCTTTATTACAATTATATAGTGCTTTATACCGTTACATACGGTGCGATGGGCGGAGTGTTTCCGCTGATAGGCCAGTATCTCGACGACATAGGCTTTTCGGGAACCCAGATTGGGACTATCACGGGAGCAGGCACCTTTGCGGCTATTTTTGCAACCGCTTTCTGGGGCAGTGTCTACAACAGGGCGCGCAGAAAAAGCGGTGTTGTAATGTTGCTTTGTGCAGTTACTGCGGTCATTATGGCAGCGCTTCCTTCAATCAGGCTGTATGGACTCTTCCTGCTTGCTTATGCTGTGATGTATTTCTTTCAGCAGCCTGTCAATGCGCTTTCGGATGCGATGGTAATGGAGGACGGCGAAAAATTCAACGTTATTCGCATGTGGGGAGCGATAGGATATGCGCTTGCTGTATTCTTTGCGGGAAGGCTTGCAAACAGCCTTGGGACGAGCATAATATTTACCGTCGCAGTGGCCGGCTTTGCGATTTCACTTGTCTTTGTGGGGCTGATTGGTCGCGGCAGAGGGGAGCTTTGCACTTTGCGGCAGGAAGCGAATGAAAGCAGCGGCAAAGCGGAGGCCTTGACCACTGTTGAGGCTTATGACGAATCGGCAGGTGAGGTGAGCCTTAAAGAAGCCTCGGCAAATGTCGATGTAAAGCCGGAGCAGGAGGCTTGTCCGAAAAGGAAGGCGGGAGGCTATCTCGAGCTTTTCACTAATCGGACGTATGTGAAAATCTTGATTGTGGCTATATTTGTGGGCGGCACGAATGTGGCGAATAATACTTACTTTAGTTTCCTGTTCGAGGATGCGGGCGGAGATCTGTCGGGGCTGGGCTTTACGATGCTGCTGATGGTCGGAAGCGAAGCGCCGTTTATGTTCCTTTCGGCAAGGCTTTCGGAAAAGTTCACACTCGAAAAGATGATTCTTTTTTCTATTATTATATCGGCTTGCCGTTTTCTGTGGTACTCGACGG
>DGGP01000091.1 GCA_002392265.1 Firmicutes bacterium UBA3871
CTGCCCGGGATGCATGCACAGCACAATACATAAAATCATCGGCGAAGCAGCAGAAGAGCTCGGCATGCTCGACAAGCTTGTCAGAGTTGAGGGCGTAGGCTGCTGCGGACTCGGTCAGTTCTACGTAACTCACGACGAGACTATCGCCGCTCACGGCAGAGCAGGCGCTGTCGCTACAGGCATAAAGAGATCATCACCTGAGTCGCTGGTTTACACCTATCAGGGCGACGGAGATCTTGCCGCAATCGGACTTGCAGAGACTATGTCCGCTGCAAACAGAGGTGAAAACTTCACTGTTATTTTTGTAAACAACGGAATCTACGGCATGACAGGCGGCCAGATGGCACCTACTACGCTTGTAGGCATGAAGTCGACAACCACTCCGGGCGGACGCGACCCTCAGCAGCACGGATATCCTATGCACATGTCGGAAATCATAAATCAGCTGACAGCACCTTACTACATCGAGAGAGTGTCATGCGACACACCTCAGCATGTAATAAAGGCGCGAAATGCAATCAAAAAGGCTTTTGAGTATCAAATGGAAGGCAAGGGGTATTCACTCATAGAAATCGTTACATCCTGCCCTACAAACTGGGGACTTGATCCACTGAAGTCTCTCGACTTCCTCAGAGAAAAGATGTTTGCGGAATATCCTCTGGGAGTCTTCAGAGACGGTGGCGAGAAGCAGCAGTAAGGAGGTAACCATGGAAAGAAATCTTATGATCGCCGGATTCGGAGGACAGGGAGTTATGACAATGGGCAAACTCCTTGCAGAGGCTACATCGGAGGCAACTGACCTCAATGTAACTTTCTTCCCTTCGTACGGAGCTGCCATGAGAGGCGGCACAGCTAATTGTTATGTAGTTATTTCGGATGATGCAATCGGAGCACCGGTAGCAAATCAGCTTGAAGACCTCATCGTTATGAACGGGCCATCGTATCGCAAGTTTATAGGCAACCTCAAATCAGGAGGAACACTTCTTGTAAACAGCACTATCGTTACAGATGCTATTGAAAGAGATGATATCAAGGTTATCAAGGCGCCTGTAACACAGATGGCTATCGACATAAAGAACGAAAAAGCACTGAATGTTATCATGCTCGGAGTTTACGTGGGCGCAACCGATGCGGTTCCTGAAGATGTTATCATAAAGGGTATCGAGCACAAGTTCGAAAAGAAGCCTGCTTTGATCGGTCCTAATGTTGACGCATTCAAGATGGGACTTGAAATCGGAAAAAAGCAGCACATATAGACAAAAGGTGTCAATATGGCCATTATTCAAAGAAAAAGTATGAAGGATCAGGTATATGAACTGATCCGGCAAAGAATATATGCACAGCATTATCTGCCGGGTGAAGAGATTAAAATTCTCTCCCTGTCTAATGAACTGGGCGTCAGTAACACTCCAATCAGAGAAGCTTTGAATGTCCTCGCGGCTGAAGGGCTTTTATCAACCAGCATGAACAATAAGTTCAGAGTGGTTGAGCTGAATGAAGAGATGAACGTCGAGCTCAACGAGACCATCAAGGTGCTGCTGACGGGGGGATATCTCACAGCGCACAAGGACGGCAGGGATGCCGGCCTTGAGGAAATGCTGAAGGAACGCTTCCGCCGCCAGAAGGAAATTCTGAAGACGGGTGACGACCACGAATACCTGCTCAGCACAATAAGCTTTGACAAAAGCTTTGTCGAAATAACAGGAAACAAAAAGCTAATAAAGATGTTTGACGATAACAGCTATCTGTTCTATCTGTTCATAAGGCATACCATTTGGAAGGAAGAGGGTAATCGGGAAAAAGCCCTCAGTGAACATGAGCAGCTGATAAAAGCAGTTTCCGCAAATGATCCGAAGCTGGTTACGGAGCTCCTCGAAAAGCATTATGACAAGCCTTTTGACTAGATGTTTTAGTCACAGATTTAGTCACAGCTGTATAATACGGCTGTGACTTTTAATTTTTGCGTTGATTTTAGTGCAATCTTTCTCTATACTTTTAGTATGCGATGGTTTGCGGAGCTTTAAACCGGCAGGCCGCTGAAGGGAGAAACGATGCAGGAGAAACTGCTTGCAAAAAAACTGAAGAAAGGCGATACAATAGGTATTATCGCGCCGTCGTTCGAGGTGAGCGAAGAGGCTTTTGAAAGCTATGAGTACGCAAAGGCTTTTTTTGAAAAGAAGGGCTTTAATATAAAAACGGGAAAGCATATACGCGAAAAGTGGTTTGGATCGGCGGGCGAGCCGGAAAAGCGCGCAGAGGATTTGAACGCCATGTTTTGCGACAGGGATGTGGATGCCATTATCTGTTTAAACGGTGGAGGCACATCGAATACCATGCTTCCGTTTATAGATTTTGATGCGGTTAAAAATAACCCGAAAATCTTTATGGGATACAGCGACATTTCCGTGCTGAATCAGGTGTTCTGGCAAAAGACTGGGCTGGTAACCTTTAACGGGCCGCTGTTTCAGGACTTTTGCAATGCTGAGGCTGCGGCAGCCTATTACTTAGAGTTTGAAGAACGCTTTATCGAGGGTAAAAGCAGTCTTCCAAAGGATCCAAACAGTAGGTGCGTGCGAAGCGGCAGAGCGACCGGCATCCTGGTCGGCACAAATGTAAAATGCTCTATGAATCTGATGGGCACGCCCTATCAGGTGGATTATACGGACAAAATCCTCGCACTGGAGGCATGGGGCATTTCAAATTACGAGTGTGCAGTCAGGTTTTCACAGCTGAAGCAGGCTGGTGCTTTCGACAAGGTTCGCGGCATAGTGGTAGGCTATGTCTATGCGCTTCAGGATGAAAGAGCCACAGAGGGCAAAAGACTCGAACAGATGGAGGACATACTTGCGGACATATTAAAGGATAAAGACATTCCAATCCTGAAATACAATAAATTCGGGCACGAAATGATAAATGCGATTATTCCTATCGGCACGGAGGTAAGCATTGATGCGGACCGCTGTGAGATTGAAATAAATGGCAGTTTTATAGAATAAAACGAGCCAAAGATAACGGAAGAGGTAAAGTTTTTTATGGCAGGAAAAAAAGATGTATTACGCGAAATAATGGCGGAGCAGTCAAAAACAAAAAT
>DGGP01000176.1 GCA_002392265.1 Firmicutes bacterium UBA3871
AGCGGAGCAGGACTTTGCGACATTCTTTGCGCAGGAAATCAGGATGCGCAGGCTGCTTTCATATCCGCCGTTTTGCGATCTCTGTCAGCTGCTCTTCAGCTCGCCTTCCGAGGAAGCTGCGCGGGCGGAATGTGAGAGGGCTTATGAGAGGCTTACATCGGAGCTTGATTCGAAGGACAGAAGCCTGGTGTTCAGGCCGCAGGCAGCGCCTGTGCGCATAGAAAGCGGAAAGTATCGCTACCAGCTGGTAATAAAGATACCAAAAGGCAGGAGAGCCGAATTTGCCGCTAAAATTGCGGGACTGAAAAAAGATGTAGTCAGTGATAAAAAGAAAAATCCGAAAACGGAGTACAGCATGCTGGTGGATTTTAATCCGTACAGCCTGGTTTGATAAAGGACAATGAATATAGCAGCAGCAAGGATGAGGAGAGAAAAAGAAATGGCATTAAGAAATGTTGTAACAGAAGGGGATCCCATACTCAGGAAAAAGTGCAGAGAGGTTACAGAGGTAGACGACCGCATTCGCGGAATACTCGACGATATGCTTGAAACCATGCGCTTTAATAACGGTGTGGGAATCGCAGCTCCACAGGTGGGCATTATGCGCAGAATGTTTGTGGCCGAGCCCGAGGAGGACAAGGTTTACTTTATGATAAACCCTGTAATCACACTCAGCGAAGGTGAGCAGGAAGGTGAAGAGGGCTGCCTTTCGGTACCGGGAATGGTGGGTACCGTAAAGAGGCCTCAGCACATAGTAATGGAAGCTCTTGACAGAGACGGCAAAAAGATTACGGTCGATGCGACGGATTTCGAAGCTATCGTGCTCTGTCACGAATACGATCATCTCGAGGGCATACTTTATACGGACAAATGTACTAACCTGCACGATGTAAACGAAGAGCCCGAAGAATCCGAAGAGCAGTAGCAGTAAAGGAGCATGCATCAGTGTTAAAGACAATTTTCATGGGTACACCGGATTTTGCGGCTACGGCGCTGAATGCGCTGATTGATAGTCCGCACGAAGTGGCGATGGTAATTTCACAGCCCGATTCGCAAAAGAACAGGGGGAAAAAGCTGACTCCGACTCCGGTAAAGATGGCTGCGGAGGCTGCCGGAATAAAGGTGCTGCAGCCTGAGCGCATCCGCAGCGATGAAGAAACAATAAAAGCTATGCGGGAGGCAAATCCCGATATAATAGTCGTGGCCGCTTACGGTCAGATTTTATCAAAGGAAATACTGAATCTGCCGCGCCTGGGGTGCATCAACATCCACGGCTCGCTGCTTCCGAAATACAGGGGAGCAGCTCCTATACAGCGTGCGATAATCGACGGCGAGGAGGAAACCGGAATTACCATCATGCAGATGGGCGAGGGCCTGGACACCGGTGACATGCTGAAAAGCGAGAGCACAAAGGTGGGGAAAAAGACCTGCGAGGAGCTTTACGGTGAGCTTGCAAAAATCGGAGCAAGGCTGATGCTTGAGGTGCTCACAGAGCTTGAAAACGGCACGGCAAAGCCGGTAAAACAGGACGACTCGCTTGCGACCTATGCGAATATGCTGTTCAAAAAGGATGGCGAGCTCGACTTTGGCAAAACGGCTGCCGAGCTCGAAAGGCTGATCCGCGGATATACGGGAGCGTATACTTATCTAGAAGGTGAGGTCTTTAAAGTTTGGGCGGCGGATGCAGCCGAAAGTGATGTAAAAGCCGCACCCGGGACTGTAATTGAAACAGGCCGGGAAGGCATAAAGGTGGCATGCAATGGCAGCGTGCTGATATTAAAGGAAGTTCAGGCCGCAGGGAAAAAGAGAATGGCGGCGGCCGATTATCTTCGTGGGAAGCAAATCCCAAATGGCACAATTTTAAATCAAGACGGGAGGAATTGAAATGGACGCAAACAGAAAAACAGCTTATTACACATTGCTTGATATCGAAACAAAGAAATCATATTCAAATATTGCGCTGAATCACCACATCATCTGTGGCAGACCTTCTTCGCCTTCGTTTGTAAGGGAAGTTGTATATGGCGTCCTTGAAAATAAGATGCTGCTCGATTACATAATCGCAAAGCTCGTTCCGGACATTGATAAAATCAAGACCAGCGATCTGGTAATCCTGCGCATGGGAATATATCAGCTCGGCTATATGAACTCGGTTCCGGAGTACGCTGCGGTAAACGAGAGCGTGGTACTCGCAAAGAGATTCTGCAAGGGCAGAGAGGCATTTATAAATGCCGTTCTTCGTTCATACATCAGAGAAAAGCTGACTATCGAGCTGCCTGACAGAGCGGAAAACGAGATTGAATACCTTTCGATTAAATATTCCTGCCTGCCTTGGATTATCGAGCTGTGGCTCGAGCAGTACAATGTCGAGTTCGTTGAAGAGCTTCTGAAATCCTGCAACGAGACCCCTACTCTGACAATCAGACTCAACTGGTTAAAGATTATGAAAAAGGACCTCATTGAAAAGCTCGAGGCAAAGGGATTTACCGTTGAGAACGGAAAGCTCTGCGAAAACGCACTCAGAGTTACAAAGGGTAATGACCTCCTCGAATCAAGACTCTACAAGCAGGGAATGTTCTCCGTTCAGGATGAAGCTTCAATGCTGGTTTCGGTAGTCCTCGACCCAAAGCAGGGCGACACGGTTTTAGACCTCTGTGCGGCTCCGGGCGGAAAGACCTTTGCAATTGCAGAGCGCATGAATAACAAGGGACGCATCATTGCATCCGATGTATATACCAGAAAGCTCGCACTGATTGATGCTGAGGCAAAGAGACTGGGCGTGGATATAGTTGAGACAAAGATCTGGGATGCGACAAAGATTGACTCCACTTTGATTGAAAAGGCCGACAGGGTTCTGATTGACGCACCTTGCTCGGGACTCGGAGTGATTCGCCGCAAGCCTGAAATTAAATACAAAAAGAGAACCTCGGAATTCGATTCTCTTCCGAGAAAGCAGCTGACAATGCTGAACACTGCTGCAGGCTATGTAAAGCCGGGCGGAGTTCTCGTTTACAGCACATGCACAATCAACCCGAACGAGAATCAGAGAGTTATAGCTGAATTCCTCAAAAAGAATCCTGCATTCGCAAAGGAAGAAATGATTCAGCTGCTCCCTAACGTTAATGACACGGACGGATTCTTTATCTGCAAGATGAGAAAGGCTGAAAGCATAGTTATCAGATAGGATTAACAGCATTAATTGACTGACGGTAAAAGACATGTTGGAGTTAGGATTTAAAAGTGACAAAGGGCTTCGCAGAGGGAATAACGAAGATGCATGCTTCGTTATTCCTTCGAGCGATGTATATATCGTAGCGGACGGAGTCGGCGGCGCGAGCGCGGGTGAAATAGCTTCCCGCACGGCGGTCAGCCGTATAGCGGACTATGTGGATAAGCATCCGCTGAACAGAGAAAAGGACGAAGACACTGTAATCGCCTATTTTCTCGAATGTTTAAAGGCTGTAAATGCCGAAATATACGAGAACGCGCACAAATACAAGGAAAACGAGGGTATGGCAACTACGGTTGTTATCGCTTACGTTCCGGGTGATGTGGCATTTGTCGTAAATGTCGGCGACAGCAGAGGCTACGTGTGCAGGGGTGGTGAAATGACGCAGATTACCGAGGATCACACATATGTGAACACTCTGGTAAAGCGCGGAATCATCACATCCGAAGAGGCTAAAAACCACAAGGAAAAGAATAAAATAACAAAAGCACTCGGTGGAGAACCTACCATCGAGCCCGATTTCTTCAAAATCGAAATAGAGCAGGGCGATGTAATTCTTCTTTGTTCGGACGGACTGTACGGAGAAGTGGATGATGCTTCCATGGCTAAAATTTTGAGTGATAAGGGGAGCAGCATGAGCAGCGCATGCAACAAGCTTGTTACGATTGCGAACAGGCGCGGCGGCAGAGACAACATCACAGTCGTCGCATTAAGGGTTTAGGAGGAATTACAGTATGAGCACCAGATTACTGGCGGGAAGATACGAATTACAGGAAAAAATAGGCGATGGTGGAATGGCGGTGGTTTACAAAGCCAGATGCAGGCTTTTAAACAGGTTCGTCGCTATAAAGATTTTAAAGCCTGAGTTTGCGCGCGATTTAAAGTTCATTGAGAGCTTTCGCAAGGAATCGCAGGCAGCGGCAGCACTGTCACACCCAAATATCGTAAACATATATGACGTAGGCAGAGAGGGCAATATCCACTACATAGTAATGGAGCTGATTGAAGGCTCCATCCTGAGCGATTACATCTCAAAGGAAGGACCGCTCGAGTGGAAGAGAGCCGTCGAGATAGGAAAGCAGATTGCTTCGGCGCTCGCATTTGCGCACAAAAATCACATCATTCACAGAGATGTGAAGCCGCACAACATTCTCCTGACAGGTGACGGAACCGCAAAGATAACGGACTTTGGTATTGCAAAGGCGCTCGATTCATCGGGCAGCGCCGAAGAAACGACCACTGTCATGGGCTCCGTGCACTACTTCTCACCTGAACAGGCGAGAGGCGGATATGTGGATGAAAAATCCGATATCTATTCGCTGGGCATCGTCATTTTTGAAATGCTGACAGGCACCGTGCCTTTCGACGGAGAAAACCCCGTTGCTGTGGCACTGATGCACATAAATGAGGAGATGCCTCGCCCGAGCAGCATAAATCCGGACATTCCGCCGCAGATTGAAGAGGTTGTGATGAAGGCTACAGACAAGCTTTCAATCAATCGCTACGCTACTGCCGACGAGATGTACGATGCACTCGCACATGCGGAGTTTGACGCTATGATGCAAGCCGGTTCGTCGCGCAAAAATGCGGCCGTTCTCGCGTTGGAGGACGAGGACGCAGGCAGCGACGCCGCTTTAATGGTCGCATCGGGGGAAACGACCGAAGAAAAGACAGAGGGGGATTCTGAAGGCGAAATGGGAAAGGGATCAAAGAAAGAGAAAAAGCAGATTAACAAGATAAAGCTGCTGGCTATAATACTCGCACTGGTATGTGCACTGCCGGTAAGCATCTTTATATCAAAAATAATAGGCGGAGGCGGCGATTCGGGCGAAAGCTTTGAAGTGCCCGATTTCCGCGGACAGACCTACGAGGTCGCAAAGGCTGTTGCAGATGAGTACGGACTGACGCTCAAAATCGGCGACGAGGTCTACAGCGTCGAATACGAAGAAGACCAGATTTGCTCTCAGCTGCCGTCCGAAGGCAGCTCCGTAAAGAAGGGCAACACCGTTACTGTAAACATCAGCAAGGGCGCAAAGGAGGGCACGGTACCGAACCTCGTCGGCAAATCGGCTACAGACGCAAACTACGTGCTGAAGAAGTATGGCTTCAAGGTAGGCTCTGTTACTTCCGAGCCAAACGACCTGCCTGAGGGCATAGTTATCAGCCAGAGCCCGGGCGCAGGCGAAGAGACTAATCCGGGCGCATACATTTCCTACGTTGTCAGTGCCGGCAAGGCCGAAGGCGCAGGCATAGTGCCTCTGCTTCTCGGCATGACTCAGACCGAGGCGGGCGACAAGCTGCTCGAGGCAGGGCTGGAGCTTGGAACCGTCACTACCGAGGAAAACGGCCTCTACGCTCCGGGACAGGTATTCTGGCAGTCAAAGGAAGCCGGCAGCACTGCAGATGAAGGAACTCCTATCGACATAAAGATTTGCGGTACACCGGGCAGCAGCGGCTCGGGCAGCGGCAGCGGCACAGACGGCGGCAGCGGCGTTGCATCTGTAGCAATCGATTATTCAGCCGCAAAGAATGAAGTGTTCTGGCTTACCGTAAAGGTAGTGGATGCAAACGGATCGCACAATGAAGTAAATCACGTTGAACGCTACAAATCGGGCGGCGGCGAGACAGTATATGTAAACGGCGTCGGCGAAGGCAGCGTCACGGTTATTTTCGATAATGATGTTGTAGCTCAGTACAATATTAATTTTGGCGGTAATTAATGAAAGGACTAATAGTCAAAGGCATAGCAGGCTTTTACTATGTAAAGGCCGAGGATGACAATGTTTATCAGTGCAAGGCACGCGGCGTGTTCAAAAAGGACG
>DGGP01000020.1 GCA_002392265.1 Firmicutes bacterium UBA3871
AGGTTCTGGTTGATGTTTGCCATGATACCCATCTTCATGAGTGCCATGATGGCTGTGGCTGTCGAGCACTTTGTCTGCTCGCAAAAGCCCGCAACCGTGATAGGTACGGTAATTACAACGGTACCTGTTGGCAGCTCTTCCATATTGATTGTCGGCTCTTCTACAACCTTCTTTTCCTTCTTTACATGCTTCTTTGGCTTTTCTGCCTTTTCAAGCGACTGCTTGTCAAGCTTTGCAAACTTATCTCTTTCCTTGTCCTTGCCTCTGCCGTGCTCGTCACGCTTTCCGCGTGCGCCGCCTCTGTTATCGCGATTATCGCGGTTGTCGCGAGTATCTCTGCTGTCACGACTGTCGCGCGCCTCACGGTGAGGTCTTTCGGAAGTCGCGCCCGACGCACCCGGTGCGCTCTGACGCTGGCGAACAGGTGCAGGTGCCGGCTTTGGCTTGTCCGCCTGCTTTGGCTTTTCGGCAGGCTTTGCCTGAGGTGCCGGCTTTGGCTGCTCGGAAGCCTTTGAGATAATCTTTAATGTCATCGGCTCATCGTCAAGCTGCTTCTTCGGTGCAGTCTCCGCCTTTGGTGCAGGCTTTGCTTCTGCCTTCGGAGCCTCCTGTGCAGTCTGAGCTGCCTTTGCTTCGGCCTGTGCTGCCTGAGCTGCCGCTGCTTCCTTTTCTCTTTCCTCGTTTGACTTGTAAGCCACCGGCTTTCCGGCAGGAAGCGCCACCTTTGGTCTTACTTCCTGATTTGCCTTTGTCGCTTTGTTCTGCTCGTAGGAGACCGGTCTTCCCATTGGAGGAAGCTTCTTTGCGGCTCCTGCAGGCGCAGGTGCGGGCGCTACAGGCGGCATTTTGATGTTTGCTGCCTTTACGACAACCTTTGGCTCCTGCTCTGCTTCTTCGTTCTTTTTAGGCGTCACCTTTACGATTTTCGGTGTGCCTGCAGCATCTTCAGCCGCTTTCTTTGGGTTGAAAGCGTTTCTGAGCTTTTCCGCATCGGCGTCGCTGACATTGCTCTGCGCTGCCTTTGCTTCTATTCCGAGCTCTGCTGCCTTTTCAAGCAGAGCTTTACTGCTATTTAAATTCAATTCTTTCGCTAATTCGTGTATCTTCATTAAGCTAGAATACCTCCTTCTCTATTTCTGCCAATATACATTCCGCAAAGTGTTCATCGGTAACCGCGAAAACCGTTCTGCCGGATTTGCCCGTCATCTTTGAAAGATGATCGCCGCTTCCGTAGATTCTAAACGGCACACCGCTGCGCGAAGCCTCAAGCTGAAGCTTTTCCTTTGTGTTTTCGGCCGCATCTGCTGCCACAATCACAAGCTTCGCACTGCCCTTTTTCATGCTGATACTGCATGTATCGCTGCCGCTTACTATCTTGCGGGCGCGAGCCGCAAAGCCGAGGTAGCTGTCCACCTTTGCAGGCTTTTCCGCAGACCTTTCTGCCTGCTTTTCGCCGCCAAGCATGGCTCTTGCAGCCGCAAGCAGCGCACTGACAGTTTCGCCGTCAAGCTCCATATGAAGACTGCGTCCCACAGCCCTTTTTTTATCCGCCATGGCTATGCAATCGAGGCTTTTGCAAAGGTAAATCCCTCTGCCGCTCTCGCGATCCGCCATGTCGATGACAGCTCTGCCGTCTCTGCCCGCTATTCGGATAAGCTCACTCTTTGGGAAGCTTTTTCCGCAGCCGCAGCATCTTCGCATCGGTACATTGGTTCTTTCTCTCATTCTCTGTTTTTACTCCTCTACTTCCACGATCTCACTCTCGGAAGGTTCTTCGGGGTATTCTGCGATATCTTCGCCATCTGCGTCGTCTGCGCCGTCGTAATTCTCAAAGTACTGAGTGTGCGACTTGATGTCAATCTTCCATCCGCACAGCTTTGCGGCAAGGCGAACGTTCTGGCCTTCTTTACCTATTGCAAGCGAAAGCTGATAGTCAGGAACTACAACAGTTGCTGCCTTTTCGGTATCGCTTACTATAACCTGCTCCACCTTTGCCGGTGAGAGCACGGAAGCAATCAGCTCTGCCGGGTCGTCAGACCATACGATGATATCTATCTTTTCGCCGCCAAGCTCGTCAACGATGGTCTGCACTCTGTTGCCTCTAGGGCCTACACAGCTGCCTACCGGGTCAACGTTCTCGTCGTCGGTGTAAACTGCAATCTTTGTTCTCGAGCCTGCTTCGCGGGCGATGTTCTTGATAACTACAACGCCGTCCTCGATTTCAGGAACTTCTCTTTCGAAAAGTCTTCTCACCAGGCCCGGGTGGCTGCGTGAAAGGAACACCTGAGGTCCCTTGTTGGTGCGGCGCACGTCCATGATGTAAACCTTTATGCGCTGGTCTACCTGGTAGTGCTCGCCCGGCACTTGCTCGGATGCGGAAAGGATGCCTTCCTCGTCACGACCGAGGTTTACGAAAATTGTGTTGCCGGAGATGCGCTGAACTGTGCCTGTGATCAGCTCGCCTTGTCTTTGGCTGTATTCGTCGTAGGTCATGCCTCTTTCAGCTTCGCGGATGCGCTGCAGAACTACCTGCTTTGCAGTCTGAGCCGCAATTCTGCCGAATTCCTTTGGTCTTACCTGCCACTCGATGATGTCGCCGACTTCATATCTGGAGTCGTACTCTCTGGCATCCTCGAGAGAAATCTGGCAAAGCTCGTCCTCGACCTCCTCTACTACATCTCTACGCATAAAGATATCGATTTCACCGCTTTCTCTGTCAAAGTTTACGCGAACATTCTGTGATGTTCCGTAATTCTTTTTGTAAGCGGATACGAGTGCAGATTCAATCGCTTCAATCAGAACCTCTTTGGATATGTGTTTGGTTCTTTCGACTTCCTCTATTGCATCGATAAAGGTGATTTCCTTTTTTTCCTGTTTCATTTTTTCTCCTTTCGGGATATACTGCTTTTTTATATAGGTGCGCAGGCTGTGGGGCTTGCGCATATATGTCTGTTTTGGTGCGGGCCGTTGTGGTCGGCGTGGCTGCCGGTGTTAGAAGATGACCGAAAGCCTTACCGTTTTAACCTGCTGTAGTGGAATGCTGCGGCGCACGGTTTCGCCAATTTTCGGCTTCATGCCCTTCTTTGGCGGAGGTATGATAGGTGTCTCCTCGATTACCAAGGTCTTTGCGGAGGCTTCGCTGTCTGTGCCTGCAGTGTCGCCTGCATCTTCAAGTCCGATAAGCGTGACTTCCTCGAAGGCTTTGCGGCCTTCAAAGGCTTGCTTTAGGGTGATGTCTATCTGTCTGCCTGCGAAGCGGCGGTAATCGTCATCGCGGATGAACTCTCTGTCCATGCCGGGTGAGCTGACCTCGAGGTAATAGTTTTCCTCTATCGGGTCAAGCCTGTCAAGCTCGCCGCTGAGGTACTCGCTGACAAGCGCACAGTCGTCGCTGCCGACGTAGGTTTCCGGCTCGCCCGGAGCAGGCTCCGGTTTTTCTATGTAGACTCTGAGGTAGCGCTCACCATCCTCCTTTACGTATTCGACCTTGTAGAGCTCGAGCCCGTTTGCCGGCAGGAACTCCTTCAGGATATTCGCAATCAGCTCCGCAATATCTGCTTTCGCCATCATTTCCTCCTTTTCCAATCTGGGGACAGGCACCAAATTCGCCTTTTTTCCAATTTGGGGACAGGCACCGAATTCGCCTTTTTTCCAATTTGGGGCACGTCCCTAAATTCGCCTTTTGGGAAGTTTGGGGACAGGTCCCAGCGTGGTGCAAATTGAAAGAGTGGACTGATGTCCACTCTTAAGTCTTACCTTATTCGCTTTGTCTATAATATCACAGAAATCGCAGAATGTCAAATGTTTTGAGGAATTACTGTGCTGTAAATGTTCCGTTACGATGAGGGAATGTGATTTCCACAAAGTGACCATCGCTATTTAACTCACTGTTATCTCCTGTTACAAAGAACGAGCCTCGAGGGAAATCGCCGTTTGCACTATCGTGGAATACTCTGTTGTCCCCGTCAAGCCTTGCGCCGAGGACCGTGCCGCCACCCGAGTAGGTGCAGAGTACTATGCCTTCTGAAACAGTTTCAAGGGAATTGCCTGACTGATCAATTGGCTCAAAACGGTAATTCCCGTCGTAACTTATTCTTTCCGTTCCCTGCACGCTGAAAATTGCACGAGCACGCAGTGCAACCTTTGTTGTCGTATTTTCAGGCTCAACCGAATCGCTTGTAATGGTGCGTCTCAAAGCTCCGCCCCAAAGCTTCATCGTGCCGCCGCTTTCAACTCCATATGTCGTGCGACCGCCTGTCAGACTCGAATTGCTGTTAAGCTTGATTTCTCTCCTGTCCCAAATCATGCCGCCATCATATTGCTCCAAGGTGCCGCCGCTGAAAATTTTTATTGGGTCAAGGCTGCCTGTTGCAGCAGCACTGATATAAATCTTGCCATAGTTTTGGACATCGCCATATATTTGCATTTGATATCCTAACGTAAATTCACCGGAATTTATGAACGTAGCCTTTGAAGCGATATAAATACTTTGCACATTTTCAAGCTGAGTTTCCACATCACTTTCATTTGAACCCAGCTTTATATAAAGTTCGCCGTTTGTACCGGTTGCATTTGTATTTACAAATCCGCTATTACTCCAGCTGAACCCTGCTCCGGAAATGAAAACAGCTCTGTTGAAGCTACCCGTATTAATGATCATATCATTACTAATCGGCTTTACCTCATCGCCCGTATCAATATACACGCTCGCATAAGATGTCGTATTCGCAAGAACGGCGACTATGTCTTCGATAGTGCAGCCTGCTTCGCGTCTTTCCGTATCGCCCTTGAAATATTTGTCGTAGACAGGAATCGGCGGTGCATCCGAACTGGTCGGATCCGCCTGGTTGCCGTTTGCGACAAAAGCTATATCATATTCGGTGCGGTCAGCCCACCGCCCCTGAGAGAAGAACGAACCGTCAACTTCGCTCGGTCCCGCAGAGCCGGTATTCCCGCCCGTATTGCCCTGCGAATCATCTATCAAGGTGTATTCATAGCTGCTACCGCCCGGATAATAGAAATTGTCGGTCTGGCTTACTACCGGACGGTTGTCCTGCCCGGGTACGCTAAGTCTGATCCCCTCAACAAGCAGCGAATACCCGGTTTGCGTCTGCGCAGGGCCGCTGTTCATAAATGCTCCGTACGGCATAAACTCAATTTCCTCAGTGCCATAGCCGCTTACTGTATCGTAATACACCTCCGTATACTCTCCGCCCATTGTCGTACAGAATGAAGGTCTTGCCGGACCCTGCCTGAAAATTGCTGCCGTGCTGACATAGCTTGCACCCGGTGTGGCCACTTCAGGCATGTCATGGCTTCCGCCGCTCACATACCATACAACCTCAAGAGGCGCGCGCGTGATTGACACGTCAAAGTCGCCCTCGTGTCTATCGGTATAATTGTCATTCTTTACCGCAAAGTAATAATATGTCCCGCTGTCGCTTACATTCGTAACCTCATGCCCGGTCATCAGGTCATCGTTCATGCGACCGGTTTCTATTTGGCCTATGGCCTCCATGACAATTCCCAGAGCCTCATCATCACTGTAGTCACCCTCAGATAATGAATCCACCGCTGCATCATATACCGCTCTGAGGCTTTCATAAACCTCCATGTCGTTGGAATCACTTGCTTTGAATACCCAGATGCTGTACTGCTCCTTCTGCTCGCTAGGTGCACTCTCTAAAACATCATGCGCTGCGCCATCGTACACGCCCGTATATCCTCTAAGCCAGCCCTCCTGCTGTGATGTGCCGCCCGAATGACTGCTGCCGCCGCCGGAACTGCCCGAAGGTGTGTCGCTTACTGTAACGCCGCCGCCCTCAAATGTGACGCGGCCTGCATCGATGCTACCGCCTGCTTGCACGCTTACATTATCAAATACGCTCGCGGAAGCTGCGCCGCCTACGTTACCGCTGCCCGCATCGGTCTTTGCGCCTTCGATTGTCTGTGCCGCTGCTTCGGTCTGCTGCACGGCCTGCTGCTCTTCGTTTGCAATTTGCGCATCAAGTGCCTGCCCGTCAGAGGCTTGTGCAGTAAGCTGTTCCTTTACAGTATCGGCAATTCCGAGGCTTGTTAGGCTATCGCCTGCCGCAGCAACGATCTGCTCCGTCGGCGCGCTAAGCGCTGTGCCTACCGAAACGCCGCCCTTGATTGCAGCTTGTTCGAGAATTGCTCTGGCTGCGAATGCATTAAGCTCCGCTGCACCTTTAATGATAACCTGCGCGCCGGCTGTGCCATCTCCAATCTGCGGTATAACTGTCGTATTACTTGTAGCTCCGATTCCAAGCCCAAGCAGCTGTGCCGGTTTCGATGCCCCGCTGACTGAAAGGCTGCTGCCTGCGCTAACTCTTTCGGTCGCAGTACGAGCTGAGCTCATCTTCGTCTCGGTCACGCCGGAATAAAGATTAAAAATAGTTGTTGTGTCACTGGACACTAAATACACGGAATCCCCACCGGACTTTTTACGCTGAACCTTGATATCGCCGCTGGTTCCGCGGATTCCGGTTGTCAGGTTGCTCGTCTTCATGTTCATCGATTCGCTCCCGCTGAGCTTTTTATCGACATCAAAAAAGACTTCACCGCTTTTTATGTTTATTTCAATCTTTTTGCCCGATTTTTCGATTTTAACCTTTGTGCTCTGGCCGAGCTTTATGGCTTTCGCATCATCGAGGCTGATGTAGCAATACGAAGCTGCCGCAGTCTTTACGGTGTAGCCTGAAAGAAGCTTTGTGCCATCGCTCGGTGTAATATCTTTGCCCTTCTCGGTCGTGATCTTTACTGTACCGCTCACGCCCGCAATTTTCATTACAGTCGCGCTCGCAACTTCACCGGTGCCTGCAGAGCCCGCCGCAAAAGCGGAGCCTGCGCCGAAAGTAAACACCAGTGCCAAAGTAAGCATTAGACATAATAGTTTTCTCATTGTAAAATCCTCCGTTAACAGAGTGCACCCCAATTACGATAATTATACAGCAAGTCCGAATAAAAAGCAAAATCGATATTCATAATAACCTGCTACCCATCTTCATCTTTGAGGTCACAGTTTGGGAGCTTTAAAAAACCGAACCGGTTGACTCCAAATGCGATTTTTGCGTTTGGAGTCAACCGATTTTCAATATTTTGCGTTTGAAAACGCTATTCGCTGCTGTTATTAGTTATTTTTGGTATTTTATTACTGTTAATTTTCCCCTTTGCTGACTGATTATTGAATTTCAAAGCTTTATTTCCACCTATTTCGCAATTTTTGGTTGACTCCAAATGCGAATTCTGTGTTTGGAGTCAACCAATCATTTTTTTCAAGTATTTTATGGTTGTTTTTCTCTTTATCGCCAAAACAAAATCCACCTTAGGTTGCCCCTGGGTGGATTTTGGATTAAACGGTTTCTCTCTCTCGGCGGCGACGATTTCTTTCACGTGCAGCGGCACGAAAGCCCTCAGCCGCTTTCGGTGTAAGTGCCGGAGAATCCTCATCAAAAACTATTGGCATCTTCTTTGCCTTTTCAATCATTTCAATCTGTTCCGGTGTAGGCTTTGCTCCCGGAGTAAATTCCTTAGTCACGATCATAATATAAACTCCTTTCCCATCCTGTTGCCAGTCTTGCAGATATAATTCTAATATTATCCCTACGTTCTGTATAGACTACAAAAATCACATCATGGACTAGCCCCAACACATTATACCTATCTTCCGTTTTGCTATGCTCTTCATCGTACCATTCCAGATAGTCTTCATCATTAAAAGCAAGCATTGCTGTTGAAAAATCGATTCCGTGCTTTTTTATATTCAAGTTTTCTTTTTCAGAATCCCACTCGAATATACCCCTGATAATATTCAATTGTTTTCCTCCAATCCCTAATAACATTATACACCTATTGTTGATTCCTGCAAGGCGAACTTACGATTGCATTTCTTGTTTGTTTTTCCATTATCTTCCATATGTAAATATTTGTCAATAGCTTTGATAAAAAATCCACCTTAGGTTGCCCCAAGGTGGATTTTGGTTGCCCTTGATTTAATTGCGCTATTCCTGCGCATTTGTCGCGCTCTAAGCTGCGCGCTTATACCTAAACTGCGAATGTGCCTGCAGGGATTGGGAATGACAGGTATACATAACAGTCACTGTCAGACACAAAATCAGCACTGTTGTATGTTGCCCAGAATGTATTATCAAGAAGGTTAGTGTCACCCGAGAATATATCTGAGCCAAGGTCATCATTTAATACAGGCTCGTCATCTAGCAGCACTGAACCGTGGATGTTTCCGCTGCCTTCGTCCATTCTGCAAAGGACTGCCCTTGGGAATTCAGAAGCGGCTGTCTCCGGCGTGTACATGAAGTTTCCATCCACAATTTCAATAGGATCTATTTCTCCTGCACGGAACATTACCTTTACAATAGCTTTTATAAGGTCACCGTTATCTTCAATTTCATTAAAGTTCGTGCCTACAGCTATGCTGCGTTTAAGGGTACCACCGTAGAGTTTCACCTCCGCACCCTCTCCAATATTGATTAGGCCAGCGTTATCTGCGGTGATAACTGCACTCCCGCCGCTTTCAAAGCTGCAGCTTACCTCTCTGCTATCCCAAATGCAGCCGGAACCGTTCTGCGTCATCTCGCCGCCTGCAGCGACTGCAATGCCGACATTTGTTCCGCCTTCAATGTTTATATTACCTTCATTCGAAAGCAAGCTGCCCGCGCCTATTGTAACAGTAGCGCCTTCGCTAATGATATTGCTGTCACTCATGTTAGCGAGGATTGCTCCATCGGTAATCGTTACAGGTGTTCCACCAATGTTCAATATACCGCTGTTTGTAACAGTTGCGCCACCACTTTGGATATTGAATGCGCCAACACTACCGGTGCCGTATTCAGACAGCGTAAACATGGCGTCGTTTGACAAACAGCCTGCATTTGTTACATTAACATATTTCGCTTCAATAGCACCGATGTTGGTGAGCATCGCGCCTTCGTGCTGAACATTCAGTGTCTGCGTCTTTATTGAACCGCTGTTTATAAACTCAGCATTTTCATCGACCGTAACCGTAGTTGCGCCAAAGCTATAGTCCTGAGAATCCGATTCTGTCCTTACATAAACCTTTTTGCCATCTTCGGCGCTAAGGGTTACCCTTACGGTTCCAAAATTAATGCCTGCGCCGGTGATAAGCACCGCCTTGTTTGCTGTTTCTGCGCTTATTTCAACATCATTCGCGTAGGTATCAGGAACGGTTCTGCGTGAGTCACCTGTGTCCCAGTAGATGCTGCTGTAAGTCGTACTCGACATAGCGGCAAGTACTTCATCTATGCCTACACTTGTACCCATCTCAGCACCATTCACATACTTCATATATGAGCTGTCATTCACAGCCACATACCTTACATCGTAATTACTGCTGTCGCTCCAGTTTTCACGGTTTGACTCATCAAAGACTCCGTCCGTTACGACAAGGCCGGTAGTGCTGCCGCCGCCTTCAGGCCGCAGGGTATAGGTGTAGGTTGCCGTCGCCGGATCGATGTAGTAATTATCTACGTACATTTGCGGTGTAGCGATAGGATTTTCCGCATCGGCGTCGACATAGCACTCAATGCCTGTTACTGTCACGCAATATGTTCCGGCACCGCTTACTGCGGAATGAGTCGTAATCAGTTTATAATAGCCGAAATCCTCCCCATTAAGTTCATACCACCCAACCGTCGGCATGTAGTAGGAACCGGAAACTGCCGGACCACTCACAATGTACGGAACAACCGGAACGTCGGTTGTGTATGGATAAGCCGCTCCTGAGGCCGCAAGGCTTTCCGCCGGTACGATTTCCGGCTCAGGAAGATTCTCAATGTCTAAAGCATTAGGCACATCCGGATGCACCGTAAACCACTTTACGCCGACTGCAGCACGAGTGATATCTATTGTGAAGTTGCCTGTAAATGCGCTGCCCGTCGGATATTTCGGAAGTGCAAAGTAGTAGTAATATCCGCTACTTAGAACATCGACTACTCCTATTTCTTGTACAAGCGTCTCCCTATTGGAGATAAGGTGCCAGTCATTGTATGTAAGTGTTCTGCTTGTGACGCTTGGAAGCTGCTCGCCTCCGATGCTCGACTGCACTTGCGCAAGACTTTCCTCAGTCGCCACGAAATCGCCGCTTTCAAAAATCGCCTTCATGGAAGCTAAGAAAGGAGTATAGTCAACTCCGTTCGGATTATCGGCATTAAAATCGTCGTCGTTAAACGCCCAAATCCAGTAGTCACTCTGCTGAACTGCACTTAGACTTACCGGCGAATGAGGGTCGCCATCATATGTTCCGCTGTATCCTGTGAGCCAACCGTCAGCTTCAGTTCCGGCGCCGCTTACGATATTGATATGCGTTCCCGTAGGGTCAGTTGTGCCAACTACCACGAAGCTGATTGACAAAGCCCCGTCTGTGGCGTAGAGATTTGCCGTTTCCTTCTTGCCGCTTACGGTATTGCCATTATATGTGTATGTGATACCCGAAGTTGTTGCGTAGTATGTTCCCGCCTCCGTATAAGAGTCTCTTTCCGGATAGCCAAGGCTGATGTTAATCCTGCTTTCCGAAAGCTCGGCACTATCTTCGTCAATTATGTAATCTTGAGTGATTTCGACAAACTCACCATCCACAATTATTCCGATTTTCGGCGTTCCCAAATGGAGATCGGGTACTTCAGATATAGATATGGTTGTTCCGTCCGTAAACTCTTCGTCCGGCTCGTACTCGTAATACCACTTGGTCGCAATCGCTGCCTTTGTGATATCTACCTCGAAATTGCCGGCATAAGCATTATTCTGTGCAGTCTTCGGGATTGCTACATACCGCCACGAGCCGGAATCTACAACATTCTTTGCAAAGAGTGCATCCAAGGCTTGCCATGCCTCGCTGCTGTATTCATGCTGGTTTACGAATCCCGTAGCATGGTCGATACTAATAGCGTTTAATTGCTCCCTTATAGCCGAAAGAGAGGCTGCCA
>DGGP01000049.1:0-2736 GCA_002392265.1 Firmicutes bacterium UBA3871
AATATATGGATAAAGAAAAATTGATGGAGCAGTACAAGGGCAAGACCATCCTCATCAAATACGGTGGCAACGCAATGATAAATGACGAGCTCAAAGCTGCAGTTGTTGAAGACGTTGTGGCACTGTGGAAGATGGGTATGCGCCCGATACTCGCTCACGGCGGCGGCCCGATGATCAACAAGATGATCGAGAAAGTCGGCGCAAAGGTTGAGTTCGTGAACGGCCTCAGAAAGACCACCGATGAAGTAATCGACGTGGTGGAAATGGTGCTTATCGGTCAGGTGAACACCGAACTTGTGGGGCTTATCAACAAGGCGGGCGGAAAAGCTGTAGGCCTTTCCGGCGTATCGGGAAATATGCTTATCTGCGAAAAGCAGAAGGCTGAGGTAGACCTCGGCTATGTAGGAAATGTTGTAAAGGTAAACACCGAAGCTATCGATGCAATCCTCGATGCAGGCTTCATCCCTGTAATCGCTCCGATCGGAACCGACGGCAACGGCCAGAGCTACAACATCAACGGCGACATCGCAGCAGGTCAGGTTGCGGGCGCATTAAAGGCAGAGAAGTTTATGCTTCTTACGGATATCGAAGGTCTGTGCAACGACATAAAGGTAAAGGACGTCATCAGCTACCTCAATGTGAAGGATGTAAAGGCTCTCAAGGACAAGGGTACCATTGCGGGCGGTATGATTCCAAAGGTTGACTGCTGCGTTCAGGCCATTTCCGAGGGCGTTAACTCCGTTAACATCATCGACGGTCGCAGACCTCACGTAATACTTGATGCTTTCACGGAAACACTGGGCACCACAATCGGTACAGCTCAGGAAAGCGTTGGAATCAAGTGGTAATTAGTTTCAATTGTAGATAAAAGGAGAATAAAATGATCCAGAAGTTCAAGACAAATCAGGAAGTTATCGAAAACGGCGATAAGTATTTATATGGAAACCACGTACGTATGCCAATCTCAATGGAGAGAGGCGAAGGCGCTTACGTATTTGACAAGGACGGCAAGAAGTACCTCGACTTCATCGGCGGTATCGCAGTAAACGGCCTCGGCCACTGCCACCCTGCAATCAAGAAGTGCCTCCAGGAAAGAGCAGAGACTATTCTTCACTGCTCCAACTATTTCTACAACGAGCCTGCAGTTCAGACTGCAAAGCTGATTGTTGAAAATTCCTGCTTTGACAAGGTTCTCTTTGCAAACTCCGGTGCGGAAGCAAACGAAGGCCAGATCAAGCTCGCAAGAAAGTATGCAAAGGACCACGGTCATCCTGAAAGATACGTTGTTATCACAATGAAGAACTCCTTCCACGGCCGTACACTTGCTACTTGTACAGCAACAGGCCAGTATGGCGTTCACAGATATTTCGAGCCACTTCCTACAGGCTTCAGATATGCTGAGTTCAACAACCTTGAGTCCGTAAAGATGCTCATGGACGAATACGTATGCGCAATCCTCACTGAGCCTGTACAGGGCGAAGGCGGTGTAAGACCTGCAAGCAAGGAATTCCTCGAAGGTCTTCGCAAAATCTGCGACGAAAACGACATCCTCCTGATGTTCGACGAAGTGCAGGTTGGTTCCGGCCGTACAGGCAAGCTCTTCGCACACCAGAACTACGGTGTAGAGCCTGATACTTGCTCAATGGCAAAGGCTCTCGGCTCCGGTGTTCCTATCGCAGCAGTTTGCGCAAAGGGCGAAGCTACAAAGGTTCTCGTTCCTGGAACACACGGCTCAACATTTGCAGGCGGCCCTCTGGCTTGCGCACTCGCAGCAACTACTCTTGATGTAATGCTCAACGAAGGCGTTATCGACAACGCTGCAAAGATGGGTGAATACTTCCGCGAGCAGATGCACGCTGTAATCGAAAAGAACCATCCAAAGGCAGTAAAGGAAATCAGAGGCCTCGGTATGATTAACGGTATCGAGCTCAATCAGCCTTCCGGTCAGCCTGTAGTTGACCTCTGCTACAAGGACAGCAACGTTCTCATCAACAACACAGCAGGAAACGTTCTCCGTTTCGTTCCACCTCTCATCGTAGGCAAGGAAGAAATCGACATCGTTATCAAGGCTGTTGATGAAGCTATGACAAAGCTCGGTTGGTAATAGCGCGGAAATCTAATATCAAAAAAACCGAAAACCCGCTTTCGACATATTCGAAGGCGGGTTTTATTGACTTTTTTGAGACTAAAGTATAAAATTGACAGTGGAATTATCCGAATATTCTAATTGAGTATGTAGCTTTTGGAAAAGCAATATATGCAGAAAGGCACAAATATGATTTCTATGGATATGCTGCGCGATGCGCAGAGAGTACTTGAACCTGTAATTACAAAGACACCTGTTATACCTGCTAACGGAATAGTTCCCGATTGCAATTTTTATCTGAAGGCTGAATGCCTGCAGAAAACAGGTGCGTTCAAGCTGAGAGGTGCTTACTACAAAATTGCCGCGCTCAGTGATGAAGAAAGAGCAAGAGGCGTTATCGCATGCTCTGCAGGAAACCACGCACAGGGTGTTGCTTATGCATCGCGCGACATGGGCGTAAAGGCGACAATATGCATACCTGAAGGCGCTCCTATTTCAAAGATTGAGGCTACCCGTTCCTATGGTGTTGACGTAGTGCTCGTGCCGGGCGTATATGACGATGCTTATACGGAAGCATGCCGCCTCAGAGACGAAAAGGACTATACCTTCATTCATCCTTTCGACGACTATCAGATTATGGCAGGCCAGGG
>DGGP01000049.1:2809-3879 GCA_002392265.1 Firmicutes bacterium UBA3871
GAAATAATCGAGCAGCTTCCTGATGTGGATGTGGTGTTCGTACCAATCGGTGGAGGCGGACTGATCGGCGGCGTGGCTTATGCGATAAAGTCATTAAAGCCTGACTGCCAGGTGATCGGCGTTCAGGCAGCGGGCGCACCGAGCATGGTTCGTTCCCTCGAGCAGGGCCGCATTATCACACTTGACAGCGTAAAGACCGTTGCAGACGGCATAAAGGTTAAGACACCGGGCAAGTACACATTTGAAATGTGTCAGAAATACGTAGACAAGGTTATCACGGTAACCGAGAGCCAGATTGCATCCGCAATCCTCACGATTCTTGAAAAGCAAAAGCTCGTTGCGGAGGGCGCAGGCGCTGTTGCAACTGCAGCCGCAATGTACGGCGATATCTACTTAAAGGGCAAGACTGTCTGCTCGCTCCTTTCGGCAGGAAATGTGGACGTGACGATGCTCGAAAGAATCATCACCCGCGGACTTATTTATTCAGGTCGTACCGTAAGCTTCAGTACAGTCCTCCCGGATCAGCCGCGAGCTCTTACCGGAATACTCAACATCATATCCGGTACAGGTGCGAACATTCTCGATGTAAATCATCTGCACAAGGATGACCGTGCGGGTGTGGACTCCTGCGTGGTTCAGCTGACAGTTGAAACCTACAATCAGAAGCACGTCGACAAGATGCTCGAAGAGCTCAGAACTCACGGATATACCGTGATGGAGAGATAACAAGGGACAACTGGGGCAGATAATAAATATAAAGAATAAAAATAGAGCCGATCCGGCTCTATTTTTTTGTTGACAAAATGATATCAAAATGATATCATAAAGACGCAAAAGGGGTTTTGCATAAGAAATAAAAGGGTAAAAAAGGAAAGAAGGAAGAGAAATGACAGAGAAAGTATTAACAAACAAGAAAAATGGAATGGCAGTGCTGATTTTAACTATTGCACTGTACGGACTCGCATTTTTAGCCACTGTGGGCGGCGCATTCTTAATGGAATATTTCTATTTTGGCGGACCTATCATCGGACTGGGCATCTTCTGGCTTTGCATCGGCTGGTTCCCGCTCC
>DGGP01000049.1:3923-10202 GCA_002392265.1 Firmicutes bacterium UBA3871
GCTGGTTCCCGCTCCTGGGCCTTAAGGTATTAAAGCCGCAGGAAGCGCTCGTACTCACACTTTTCGGTAAATACTACGGGACACTCAAGGGCGAAGGCTTTTACTTTGTAAATCCTTTCTGCGTGGGCTTTAATCCCGCATCAAAGACAAAGCTCAATCAGTCGGGCGATGTCGAATCTCCGAAAAAGAACGTTTTCTCGTTCACAATGAATAACGGCACCGACAAGCAGACAGTTGAAGTCGGCGGCAAGAAAATTTCGCTCAAGATCATGACGCTTTCAAACAACAAGCAAAAGATAAACGACTGCCTCGGTAACCCTATTGAAATCGGAATCGCAGTAACATGGCGCGTTGTGGATACAACAAAGGCGGTATTCGCGGTTGACAACTACAAGGAATACCTTTCACTCCAGTGCGATGCGGCACTCCGCAATATCGTAAGACTCTATCCTTATGACTTTGCACCGGGCGTTGACACTACCGGCGACGGTGTTGCCGATGAGGGAAGCCTCAGAGGCTCATCCGAAATCGTTGCAAACCGCATAAAGGATGCAATTCAGGAAAAGGTAGACGAGGCGGGTCTCGAGATTATCGAAGCGAGAATCACTTATCTTGCTTACGCGCCTGAAATTGCGGCAGTAATGCTGCAGCGCCAGCAGGCGAGCGCAATCGTAGATGCGAGAAAGATGATCGTTGACGGTGCTGTGGGCATGGTTGAGCTTGCACTTGACAAATTAAAGAATGACGGTGTGGTAAACCTCGATGAGGAGCGCAAGGCTCAGATGGTATCAAACCTCATGGTAGTTCTCTGCGGCAGCAAGGACGCACAGCCTGTCGTAAACAGCGGATCGCTATATTAGAAGCAGCGGCCGATCAGAAATGAGGCATAAAAATGGCTGAGAAAAAACAGGTGCCGCTTCGGATATCCGAGCAGCTTTTCAAAGATCTTGCCAGGTGGGCGGAGGACGATTTCCGCTCGGTAAACGGGCAAATCGAGTATCTGCTTACAGAATGCGTCAAGCAGCGAAAGAAGAACGGGCACTATGTAGGCGAGGAAATCGATGCTCCACCGGACATAGATATAGAGAAATTTTGATTGCAATGTATTTCCCATATACTTATAATAAACGCGTACGCAATATTATTAAGGCATATCGCGATATGCCATTAATGTAAGGAGAAACATTTATGAAAAAGAAACTGGCTGTTTTACTCGTACTCATGATGGTATTTGTATTTTCAGGCTGTATGAGGATGAGCGTGGATTTGGACATCCACGAGGACGGAACCGCTGACTTTTCCATGCTCTACGCAATGATGACAGACATGGACAGCATGATGGGAGATCTCGATCTCGGCGATGATTCAGACTGGTCTGACGAAGACTATGACTGGTCGGACGAGGACCTTTCCGAGGATATTGCAACTGAGGAAGACTCGACCGCGCTTTCACCTGAAGAAATCGCTGAGCTTGAGGCAGAGGGCTTTACCTATGAAGTCTATGAGCAGGATGGGTACAAGGGTTACATCATCAAGGGTGAAAACAAGCCTCTTGAAGAGATATTTTCCGAAACAGGCGCAACAGGCGTTGACAGCAACGAATTCGTGATTACAAAGAACGGTTCAAGCTATGCAATCGACTGGACTGTATTTGATGAGGAAGAGGATTCCGAAATCGGAGAGGTAGCAGACTATATTGAGCCTTACGACGGATACATGCAGTTTGTACTCACATTACCTCAGCCTGCAGGCGCAAACAATGCAACCGAGGTTTCCGAAGACGGAAAGACTCTCACATGGAATCTGCTGACTCTGAACGGTGAAAACGTTCATGTTGAGTTTGAGCTTCCGGCAAAAGCGGCAGGCGGCTCAACCGCACTGATTGTGCTGGTAATTGCAGCTGTTATAGCAGTTATTATCGTAGCTGTAGTTCTTACCAGAAAAAAGAAGCCTGTAGAGGCGCAGTCTACAGAGACACAGCCTGCACAGGAGCAGCCGACAGATCAGAATTAAAAAAGCTATAATTAAAAGATTCGGACAAAGGCCCGGGGAGTGTATTCCTCGGGCTTTTCGGTACTTTTAAAAGGGATTGCGAATGCTTGCGGTGGAGGCTAAAATATGCTATGATTGTTGGTGTATGTGATGAAATAATAATGGATTTGAAAGGGAATTTGAGAGCGTAATGAACTTTTACATAGACTATATACACAGTGTGGCCGGAAACGTTATGGGAGGCGTAAAACTGGGTACATTTGTATATATAATTATATTTTTTACCCTGATGGCAGCAATGCCGTCTCGGAGGAACTTAAAACTGAAATACCTCGCAGAATGGCTTTTCTGCATATATACGGGTGCGCTTTTGAATCGAACAGGCATGCTGGGCCTGGGTCTTGCGGCATTCAGACTGACGGGACTGAGATACAACCTGATGCCGATAGTGGACGGTGTGCTGCATCCGATGGTGCTGAACTTTATTCTCTTTGTGCCGTTTGGATTTTTGCTGCCGCTTGCTCTTTACAGACGCAGAGGCGGCGGACGCGGGAAATCCGCGACAAAGCACGGCTGGAGATGGTATCATGCGCTGATTTTCGGCATGATGTTCAGTCTGATTATCGAGATAATTCAGCTGTTCTTCGGAAGGCTTGCCGAGGTGGACGATGTCATAATGAACGGACTTGGTACACTTGCCGGGTACGCATTTTGCGCCTCGATTCTGCAGATTCCGAAAAGGCCGCTCCGCGCGCTTTCGTGGCTGGCAATTCTCGTAGCAGCGGTAATTTTGGGCTATTGCGGACTTTGCTACATCCTAACCGGAACGATAACATTCTAAATTACAATCATCCCAAGGAAAGACCAATATGTCAAACGATATAAAAAAGACATTTCATATAACGACCTTTGGCTGTCAGATGAACGAGCACGACTCGGAAATCATGGCGGGCATGCTGGTAAAAGCAGGGTACAAACCCGTTTCCGAAAAAAAGGAAGCGGGCATCGTCATCATGAATACCTGCTCCATCAGAGAAAACGCAGACAAGAGGTTCTTCGGTACTCTCGGCCAGCTGAAAAGGAGAAAAGAAAACGGAGAAAACTTCATAATGTGTGTTTGCGGATGCATGCCGCAGCAGCAGCACATCATAGATACGATAAAGGGAAAATATCCATGGGTCGACCTGATATTCGGAACCCACAACATTCATGAATTTCCGAGGCTCCTCGAAAACTGTATTAATGAGCAGCGCAAAATCATAGATGTGTGGCCGGAGGGCGGCGAGGTCCCGGAGGGGATGCCTTGCAAAAGACTTTACAAGCATAAATCGTATGTAAACATCATGTACGGCTGTAACAATTTCTGTACCTACTGTATCGTGCCTTATACGCGCGGCAGAGAGCGCAGCAGAAAGCCCGAAGAAATCGTAAAAGAGGTTCAGGCACTCGCCCGTGACGGCGTAAAGGAAATCATGCTACTCGGCCAGAACGTAAACTCCTACAAGGGCAGAAACGACGGCGCAGACCACGATACCACCTTTGCCGAGCTTTTGTGCATGCTTGACAGGGTTGACGGCATCGAGAGAATCCGCTTTATGACTTCACACCCAAAGGATCTCTCACCGGAGCTGATCAAAGCCTTTGGCACGTGCAAGCATCTGTGCCATCAGATTCATCTGCCGGTGCAGTCGGGCAGCAGCAGAGTCTTAAAGAGAATGAACAGGCACTACGACCGTGAAAGGTATTTGGCGCTCATCGGCAGCCTTAGGAAAGCAGTGCCGGACATCTGCATTACCACAGACATCATAGTCGGCTTTCCGGGTGAAACCGAGGCAGACTTTGAGGATACACTAAGCCTTTGCAGAGAAGTGGGCTACGACTCAGCCTTCACTTTTCTTTATTCGGTGCGAAAGGGCACGCCGGCTGCAGGCTTTGAAGACCAGGTGCCGGAGGAGACAAAGCACGAGCGCTTTAACAGGCTTGTCGATGTGATAAACGAAGGCAGCGCGCGCCGCAATGCCGAATATGTCGGACGCACCATGGATGTTCTGATAGAATGCGAGGCGAAGCGTGAGCGCGGCGACGGACTGGACAAGCCGGGGCCGGGTCAGGTAACGCTTTCGGGCAGAACGGACGGATTTAAGCTCGTGAATCTGGCAGGCCCGAAGGAGCTGATAGGGCAGATTGTACCTGTTAAGATAATCAGCTCCAACACATTCAGTCTGGTAGGAAAACTAATTAACTAGCAAAGCAGAGGAAGAGAAAATGGAAAACAGAAAAAAGGAGAAGAAAAATCCCTTTTTAATCATAGCAGCAGTTGTTATCGTGATAGCCTTTGGCGTTATAGCGCTGGAGGTAATTTGGCCAAACCTTTCGGGAGGAAAGGTCAGTGCACTTTCAAAGATTGAAATAACACTCGACGATGACAAATACACTGTTTCGGACGATGATACGGTAATTATCCCTGCAGGCAGACCTCGCGTACCGCAGATAATCTGCGAGGATCCGGATGTGGAGGTTTATCAGGCTTTCTTTCCGGATGATGCTGAGGTTGCAACAGCACAGCTCAGGCGCGGCGATGAATCCCGCACCATCACATTTATAAAGGATGAATCTCTGGGACTCGAGTTCCAGTATGATGACCGTATTCAGTGGGCAGGCGACATTCCGAATGCGGTATATGAATCCAGCAATCCGGAAATCGCAAAGGTTTCGCTGAGCGGACAGGTTATTATTACGGGCGTAAGCGACGAGCCTGTAACACTGACTGCAACAAACGGCGTTGAAACCGAAGAGTTTACAATTTCCAGGACAGTAAAGGCACCAATCGGCATTTACTTCCTGACAGGTCAGAGCAATGCGGCTTACTATTTCGCGGATCCCGAAACAAGCGACAACACGAAAAAGGGAACCGCATACACCTATGATATTTCCGCAGGCATTTATTCGGTTCAGTCGATGAACAACGAAGACGGTTCGCAGGCCAGAGGCAATATTGATGCTGCCATAGCAAAGAGTCTCTATGACAACCTCGGTGAAAAGGTTCTGATTGTGAATACGGGAATCAGCGGTAACTCCATCGATACCTTTGAACCGGATGATGGCGTATCCTATGCCTTTACAAAGGAAACATGGGATAATCTGCAGTACATACTAAAGACTGACTGGTGGCAGGAAAGATTCGAAGAAAACGTCCGCAGCTACATTTGGATTCAGGGCGAATCCGATGACTGGGAGCTGCCTGAAAGCTATATGGACAGCTTTTTGAAGTTCCACGAGATAATGCGCTCGGGAATGTACGGCTGCGATTACGGCTTTATTTCTCAGATTGTACCTCGTTTCTTCAGACCAAACGATGCCCAGGAAAGACTTGCTCAGGGCTATGACGATATTTGGATGGCAACGAGAGTCACCAATACATTCAGTGCGGAAACGGGAGAACTCAGATCCGATAATCTGCACTACACTCAAAAGGGTGACAACATCGCAGGAGAGGATATAGGCCACACCATTGCAATGGTATATCAGGGATTCGGCTATATGCTTCCTGAGGGTGAACAGGATATTTTAATGGAGTAGATTAATGGTTGACTTGTACACAACGGGACAAACCTGGGATTTTTCGTGGATAGTTACGGCAATTCTCATATTGGATTTCATTATGATTTTTGCTGTAGTTTTTCTGGAACGTAAAAACCCTTCATCCACGCTGACATGGCTTTTCATACTGCTTTTTTTACCCCTCGTGGGAATGTTTTTGTACCTGCTTCTTTCGCAGAACATATCTCGTCAGAGGGTGTACAAGCTGTCGCGGGAAGAGGTAAAGGTAATTACCAATTCGCTCGACAAACAGATGGAAAACATGAAGACCGGCAGGTTTACTTTTGCAAAAATCGAGGCCAGAAAATGGAGCGATTTGATAAAACTGAACCAGGTTTACGGGAGTGCATATTTTACTCAGGACAACGGCATCGATATTCTGACAGACGGCGGTCATATGTTTGGCGAGCTCTTAAAGGATATTGAAAATGCAAAGAGCAGCATTTGCGTGGAGTTCTTTATACTGAAGAATGACCCCGAAGGCAAAAAGCTTATCGAAGTTTTGACGCGGAAGGCGGAGCAGGGGCTGGATGTAAAGCTGCTGCTTGATGCTGTGGGAAGCCGCGGCATATGGGAATCGACACTCAGAAAATACGGAGAGGCGGGCGGAAAATACGCCTTCTTCTTTAAGAACAAGCTCAGAGTCATCAATTTCAGACTGAACTATCGTAATCACAGAAAGATTAC
>DGGP01000115.1 GCA_002392265.1 Firmicutes bacterium UBA3871
GGATGAAGTTGGTCGTGCCGTTCACTATGCCGGAAACCTCGCTGAACACATTCGCCGAAAGTGCGCTGCGTATGGAGGTCAGAACAGGAAGTGCGCCCGCAACGGATGCTTCGAAGAGGAGCTTCACATGGTTTGCCTCTGCAGCAGCTGTCAGCTTTTCGTAGTTTGCCGCAAGAGCTGCCTTGTTCGCAGTTACCACGTGCTTGCCGTGATTCAGCGCATCGAGCATGTAGGTTGTGGCAGGTTCGATGCCTCCGAGCACCTCGACTACTATGTCGATATCCGGGTTAAAGGTAACATCGTGCGGGGAGGTTGTGAGCACATCTGCTCCAAGCACCTCTGCGCGCTCGGGCGTGATATTTCGCACAAGCACCTTTTTTACCACCGGCTCGCAGCCTGTACTTTCAATAATCTTTTCGCGATTCATCTTGAATATTTCGCATGTGCCGGAGCCGACATTCCCGTATCCCAGCATACCGATGTTAATTTTCTTTGCCATTTTATACCTTCCTGAAAGTTTTTAGGGGCCTTGCCCGATTGAAAAATCTATATGAATAATTATACCACAAACATTTAAGGGTCGCATTCGATTTTTCTCGATTTTGCGCCGGATATGTGGTATAATGTGAAAGCGCCGTCCAAATGCTTTGGCGCATAGAATTATCAATCGAAAATAATCGGAGGAAAAGCTATGTCACTTTATAAAGAGTGGACCAAATTAATCGGAGATCAGACAGACGCCACATTTGAAAAGTTCTGGGAAGAATATGCGGCGGCAGAATCAAAAATATATGCTGACATCTTAAAGAACAAAAAGCAGCATGTCGAGGGCACAATCGACGATTTCGTAAAGGAATATGAAGTGCGCCCTGTTATGTTTATGGGATTCCTCGATGGTATTCAGAGCAGCCTCGAAAAGTCATTTGACCTCGAAAAGCTCAAAGAATCCGACAAAATCGAGATGGACATCATCTGGGAAAAGCTGTTCTTTAACATGATTGAGGCTGAGGCTCAGCACCTTTACGATCTCGAGGAGTGGGAAAACATCTACACTGTCGAAGAACGTCAGGAAATCGCTGACAAGTGGAGACGCTCCCGCACTGTCGTAAAGGAAAAGACGCCGGGCAGAAACGATCCTTGCCCATGCGGCAGCGGCAAAAAGTACAAGAAGTGCTGCGGCGCTAACAAGTAACCTAAACTGATGATTGGCGAATTATCAAAAAAAGAAATCAAAGAAATGCTGGATATCCTTGCGCAGACCTATCCCGAGGCAGAGTGCGCACTTGACCACGGCAGCATCTATCAGCTGCTCGTGGCGGTTGTGCTTTCCGCCCAGACGACGGACAAAAGCGTGAACAGGGTTACTCCGGCTTTTTTTGCGAAATATCCCGACGCCGAGTCGCTCTCGCGCGCCGCTGCAGCTGACGAAGAGGCAGCTGTCGCCGAGGTTTCGGAGTTTATCCGCTCCATTGGCATGTACCGCACAAAGGCAAAGAACGTAGTAAGGCTGGCACAAAAGCTCACAGCGGACTTTGGCGGAGTCGTGCCGCAGGACTTTGAGAAGCTTCAGGAGCTGCCGGGAGTCGGGCGCAAGACCGCAAATGTGGTGCTTGCTGTGGGCTTTGGCGAAAACCGCATGCCTGTCGATACGCACGTACTTCGCGTGTCGCATCGCATAGGGCTTGTCACAGAAAAGGATGCGGGACTGAAGGATGCACTCGCGACGGAGAAAGCGCTGCTTTCGGTGATTCCGGAAAAGCGCCTGACGGAAGCCCATCATTCGCTGATTTTTCACGGCAGATACTGCTGCGATGCAAGGCGTCCGCAGTGCGATACCTGCCCGATATCAAAAATATGCAAACGGCACGGAGTTTAATCCGCGCCGTTTTTTATTATCCCACAAGTATTAAGTTGGACAAGAAATGTCTTTTTATGCAGTTTGTGCTATGCCTCTTCAGAAACCTCCTTTGGAAGGCTGACACCGCCTGCAAGCTTGAAGACGATGGCGCCTATGACAAGTCCCACAACAGCAGGGGCTACCCAACCAAAGCCTTGGCTGTAGAACGGCAGCTTGGCGAGAATATTTCCAAGTGCCGGAGAATTGATGTAAGCCTGCAGCATCTCAAAGAATGCTTCGATGATTGTCAGCAGCATAGCGCCCTTAAAGCCGCCGTCGTTAGGAATTACATTCTGGAAAATGCCCAGAAGCATCAAAACGAGGGCAGGTGCGTACGCCAGGCTGAAAATAGGCGCTGCCAGCGAGATAATCGTGTCCAGACCAAGCGTTGCAACGCCGGCTGAAACCGCTGCTGCTATGATGAAAAGCACTTTGTATGAGACCTTGCCTTTGAACAGGCGTGTGCCTTCGTAGAAGTCGGCAACTGATGTCAGCTGTCCGATAGCTGTTGTCATGCAGGCCAGTACGACAGCTATTCCGAAGAAGGTCATTGCAACCTGACCGCCGAGACGGCGAATCAGTTCAACCAAAAGGTCTGCATTTCCGATGCTTGATTCATACTCCGCATTCACTGTGGAGCCGATGTAGAGCAGGCCGCCATAGATTACGAAAAGGCAAATGAATGCAACGATGCTGGCCTTGAATACGATTGTAGTTTCTTCCTTACCCTTTTTGTAGCCATGGTCACGTACAGTGCCGATGAATACCGCTGCCATCAAGACGGAAACCAAAACGTCGCCTGTCTGATATCCGGTAAGTACGGCATTAATTGTCGGGCTTGCGACTGTAGGCGCACTTGGTGTGCCCAGCGGGAAGATTATGCCCTTTATTACTACGATGAAAAGAATTACAACCATCAAAGGTGTCAGATATTTACCGATTTTATCCAGCACGCTCTCCTTGTTGCGCCCGACTAGGAAACAAATAATAAAATAGGCCACCACAATAGGAATATACGGAACGGAGCCAAAGATGCCTGCCAGACCCAGCTCTGTAGCAACCGCTGCGGTGCGTGGAATTGAAATGAGCATACAGATAAACATTAGTACTGCAAGCATTGCCACATGAAGCTTTGGATGCACACGTCTGGTGATTGATTGAACATCGCCGCCACGATAGCTTATGATATTAAGAGCCAAAAGCGGCAGTACAATGCCGGAAATAGCAAGGCCTATTGCGCCGCCCGGCCATCCCGTACCGCTTTCCAGTCCGAGCTTTGGCGGAAATACCAGATTGCCTGCACCGAAATAGCAAGCAAAGTACGCCAATCCGATGAACAGAAAGTCCAGTTTACTTTTTTTCTTTTCCATAATTACCTCCTCATCTGCTTCTTCCGGAACCGATGATGTTTTTCTTGATAATATTTTAACCTCTTGACAAGCGATTAGGGAAATACGAAAATAAAAGCACAAGTAATAAGATTTGGTTATTGCGTTAATGCCAAAGGAGGAAAGTGTCGATGACTCTGCAACAGCTAAAATACATTGTTATGGTTGAAAAGTACGGTTCAATCACCAAAGCGGCGCAGGCTCTTTATGTTTCTCAGCCCGGAATAAGCAGCTTGATTCATTCGCTTGAGGATGAACTGGGGATTACAATATTTCTCCGCTCGCCTATGGGCGTAAGCATTACCGAAGAAGGCCGTGAGCTCATAGATATGGCGAAAAAACTGCTTAGCGATGCGGAGCACATTGACGAGTATTTCAGCAAGCATCGGCAGAGCGAAGAGCCATGCCGTTTCATGGTCAGCAGCCAGCATTACACATTTGTGGCTACCGCTTTTGCCGAGTTCATTAATGAGACCGGCGGGGCAAACCGGTTATATTCCCTAGGGCTTAACCAGACAAGCACATCAAATGTCATCGAGGACGTATGCAGGCAGCGCAGTGACCTCGGGATTCTCTACATTCCCGGAACCGAGAGAAAATATATGGAGCGCGTACTTGCGGACAGGAACCTGAGCTTTAACTCTCTGGTTGTGACAGAGCCTCATATCTTCATTTCGAAAAACCATCCGCTGGCAGGCCGCGATTCTGTCAGCCCTGAGGATTTGACTGCCTATCCATGCATAATGTACAGACAAAGTGATGATTCGCCTTCATTTTATTCCGAAGAGATACTGCTACCCGGGGTTTATCCCGAGAAAATCATTTACATAAGCGATCTTTATTTAAGTCTGGAGTTTCTGGAGTCCTGCAACGCTTATGATGTAGGAACGGGAATTATTTGCGAGCGCGTAGCGGGAAGCATCACATCCATACCTATTTGTGTAGACGCAAGCATTGATATCGGGTATATTCATAGATCAAACCAGCGACTGGAGGCAGCAGAAAACCACTTTATAGAAATTTTGAAAAGGCATATAGATGAAGGCCTCAGGCGTGGCCGCAGCTGACAGCCGATTGTCATATTTTTGTCATACTTTTTTTGGTGGTATTGCGGAAACTTTCGCGTATTACCCCATTGCAGGCAGAACATGTTACGATAACTACAGAAATAGTTGTTCGTGCGTGGTCTGCCTTATTGTTTTTAAACAAATCTGCTTCCGGAACGCGCAGATTCCGCAAGACGTACACGAGAGAAAAACATATTAACAACCGTTAGCCATAGTGATTAATGGCGCGAAATCAGCTAGGAGGTAGTATTTATGAAAGCATTTAAGTTAAAGGAGCCTGAGCTCAATGTAGATAATCTGAAGTTTAATACCAAACAGGTTCATGCAGGCGAGCCACGCGACCAGTACGGCGCATTAATCCCGCCGATTTATCAGACTTCAACATTCTATTTTGATTCTACTGATGCGGCAGTCGCAGAATTCGGCGACTTCATGGACAGCTTTGCCTACAGCAGAATAACAAATCCTTCGCAGGAGTATCTGGAGGAGAAGCTTGCGGCAATCGAACATGGCCGCGGCTGCGTCGCTTATGCTTCCGGTATGGGCGCTATTACCGGCGCGCTTTTTGCAGCTCTACGCCAGGGGGATCATGCGATTTTTGTAAAGGCAAAGTATTCGGGCACTGAAGAAGTGGCGGAGGATTGGTTCAGTCGCTTCGGAATCGAAATCGACAGCTTCAGCGCTGAGCGTCTCGATACCGATTTGGAGCCGCTGTTCAGGAAAAATACAAAGCTTGTCTATCTTGAGTCGCCTGCGAATCCGACAATGGTTTTGGTGGATATCGAAAAGGCTGCAAAGATTGCACACAGCCATGGCGCAAAGGTTTTCGTGGATAATACATTTGCAACGCCGTACAATACAAACCCTCTGGATTTGGGTGCGGATGTCGTAATCCACTCCCTGACCAAGTACATCGGTGGTCACGGTGACATACTCGGTGGCGCTGTGATTTCAAATGATGACGATTTCATCCGCGAATGCAAGCTGGGCACACTCATGCATTTCGGTTCGGTTATCGCTCCGTTCACTGCATTTCTGGCATGCCGCGGGCTAAAGACTTTAGGTATTCGCGTAAAGCAGCACAATGAAAATGCTCTGAAGATTGCACGCTTTTTAGAGTCCGATCCGAGAATTGAAATTGTTCGTTATCCGTTCCTCGAGTCAAATCCGCAGTACGAACTGGCAAAGAAGCAGATGAAAGGCGGCGGCGGCATGATTTCCTTTGACGTTGCAGGCGGCCTGGAGGCAGGCAAAACTGTTATCAATTCGCTAAAGCTCTGCACTCTTGCAGTTTCCCTCGGTGATACGGAAACCCTTGTGGAGCAGGCAGCAGCTATGACACATACCATGATTCCGAAAGAAACCCGTGAAGCCGCAGGCATTACCGACGGAATGATCAGAATGTCTGTAGGTCTGGAGGATCCTGATGACATCATCGCTGATCTGAAGCAGGCACTCGACAAGGTTCGCCCACTCTAAGGTGAATTTGGGGACAGCGATAGATGTAATCCATGATTTTCCAATTTGTTAACACAAATAGCTTATAATGGGATAAAATTACATTTATTTTCGGTTCCCTGTGGTAAGATTCCTTAATACTTGCAATCTTACCACTAAATCGTTCAAAAACTTACCTTAAATTGTATCTTAAAGGGCTACAGACAAAAAAATGTGTGGCAAGATTGATTATAATTCATCAATCCTGCCACATTTTTTTATGCAAACAGACAATTTTGTGAAAATCTTGTGGCAAGATTCAAAAAATCTTCTAATCTTGCCACCACAAGCATATTACCCTTGTATGCACTGTTATTCCAGCCCCGGATAGCCGAGCTGGCGGAGTGCCTCGAACAATATGATGTTTGCCGAATTTGCGAGGTTGAATGAGCGGAGCCTTGTGTCCGCGCTCATTGGGATGCGGATTGCAGAGCCCGCATGTTCTGCGATGAAATCGCGCGGCAGGCCTGCGGTTTCCCGACCGAACAGGAACATGTCCTCGTCGCGGTACTCAACCGTATCATACCGCTTTGCGCCCTTTGTGGTTGCCAGCCACATGCGTTTGTTTTCCCCCTCCGGACCGTATTTTTTCATAAAATCATCGAGCGATTCGTGTACCTCAAGTCTTACATAGGGCCAGTAGTCGAGGCCGGCCCTCTTCAGCGCCCTGTCGCTAATGTCAAAGCCGAGAGGCTTCACAAGATGCAGGGTGCTCCCCGTTGCGGCGCAGGTACGTGCTATGTTTCCCGTGTTTGGCGGGATTTCCGGATTCGCAAAAACTATATGTAATGCCATTTCTTTACTGCCTCCGTTTTATGCTCCTTTATGCTCCGATTCCATGCATGATGATATCTAAAAGCTCGTCCTCATTGTATTCCTGAGTACCGGGCATTTCCACAATTTCACCCTTTGAATCTTTATAATTAAAGTTAAAGCAAAAGGATGAAGTCAAATAGGCTGATACATAGCTTGTGATACAGGAGGTTGTAAACTGTGGATTTATATTTCTGAATACCCCCTCAGCTATGCCATCCTCAACCATTTTCATAACTGTTGTCAGCTGCATCCGGACAATTCCTAAAACAGCCTCCATTATGTCTTCGGCGATATCGGTATTGGCCTGCAAGAACTGCCTCTTCATGTCATCGACATATCTGCCGTATTTTTTTATGAACTCTGTTTCCTGGCGCAGGTAAAGCCTGAGCTTTTCTTCTGTACTGCCCTGACAGTCCCTGATTTTTTCCATCATCTGTGCGTATTCAACCGCTACGCAATTTTCAATCAGATAGAGCAGAATACTTTCCTTGCTGTCAAAATATTCATAGACTGTCCCCTTGCCGATGCCTGCCTTTTTTGCTATATCGATAATTTTTGTCGTCATATAGCCATTTGAAAGGAACAGGTCGAAAGCAACCTCCGCTATCATTTTTTTCTTTTCTTTATTTGCCATCTTCTACCGCCCACTGTGCTTCAAGCTCTGCAATTTTTTCTTCTTTTGCTTCGTGACGTAATCTTCTTCTTTCCTTGCGCCTTTCAACCATAGAATAGATTACAGGAATCAGGAAGAGTGTAACCAGGGTTGATGCCGTCAGACCTCCGATAACGGAGATTCCCATAGGTGCCATCATTTCACCGCCGTCACCGAATCCGAGCGAAATCGGAATCATGCCGACAATGGTTGTGGTTGCAGACATCAAAATTGGTCTGAGTCTCAGCTTTCCTGCCTGAACGAGCGCTTCGCCAAGTCCGAGAGATTCCTTGTAGTGATTTACGAACTCTACGAGCAGGATTGAATTGTTTACAACTATACCTACCAGCATAATCAGTCCGAGGAATGATGTAAGCGAAAGTGCAGTGCCAGTCAGGAACAGTGCAAGGAACGCTCCCGTCATCGCAAACGGAACAGCCATCATAACGATGAACGCCATCAGCATGGACTCGAACTGAGCCGCAAGCAGCAGAAATACCAGCGCAATCGCAGCAAGCAACGCGAGGAACAGATCCCCGAACGCGTCCATCATCTGATCGTAGCTGCCGCCTGTTTCGGCATAATAGCCTTCAGGGAAAGGATATTCCTCTACGGCCGCAACTACCTCAGGCGAGCCCGAAAGCATTGTACTGCTGTTTGTATCTACATTCAGTGTCAGAGTATTAACCTGATTTTCTCTGTATATATAGTTAGGCGCATTGTCGTATTTGAAGGTTGCAATCTGACCTACCGGCACATTTTGTCCGTAATTGCCGGCTACAATCACTTCCTTCATCATATCGACATCCTCCGCACCGTTTTCCAGTGTGATAACGAGGTTGATCTGCTCGCCGTCAATATCCACTCTCGTCGCGGTCTTTCCGGAGATTGCCTGTGAGAGGCTGCTTGCCAGCTGATAGGTCGTAACTCCGTAATACGCCGCTGTATTTCTATCAATAATTACCTGAACCTCAGGCGAGCCCTCCGTCAGATCGAGCTTTGCATCGTTAACCTGCTCCATGCTGCCAAGCCGCTCTTCGAGATTATGCCCGATTTCCTCGAGTCTCTCAAAGTCACTGCCCTTTATGCTAAAGGTCAGGTCGTACTCGCCGAAATATGATGACATGGAGTCGCTGTTCTGAGCCGAAACCTGAGCCTCGGTCATATCGTCAAAGTAGTCTTCAATCTCTGCGGCCAGCTCTGTGCATGTCTTGTCGCGCTTGTTCTTGTCGCACAGCGACAGTGTCAGTGAAGAGCTTTGCGAAAGTGAGAGCATGGAAAGGCCGTCGGTCGTCATCGCTACGTGCTCTACCTCAGGGAGCGAAAGCACATACTCTTCGATTTTCGACATGGTTTTGTCTTTGTCCTCGAGCGTAGTGCCGTAAGGCATCTTTACGGATACCGAAATCATGCCTTCATCAGCTTCAGGCAGGATTTCCACACCCACGGTTATAATCAGCACCATCGAGACAACGAATATGCCAAAGCACATCAGAACAAATCTCTTCGGCTTTACGAGTGCTTTTGGCAATACTCTGCCGTAGCCTTCCTTGAGGCTTTCGATAAAGCCTGCGAATTTATTTAAGAATCTGTATTTATAACGCTCTCTTCCGATTCGTATGTATGTGGTATTCACATTTCCGCGCATAACCTTTGAAAAGAGCATAGGCACTATTCCTACCGCAACAATCAGCGATGCGAGGAGTGCGATGATGATGGTCTTGCAGAAATCGGCAAAGATCATGCCGGCAAGCCCGCTCGAAAGTGCAATCGGCAGGAATACCATTATGGTCGTCAGTGTTGACGCCATAATTGCGAGCATAATTTCCTTTGAGCCCGCCCTTGCGGCCTCTTCAGGGCTGGCTATATCCTGCTTCAGCCTGAATATGTTTTCGAGGACAACAATTGAATTGTCCACCAGCATACCGACACAGATAGCAAGCGCGCAAAGCGTTATCATGTTTAGTGTCATGTTCATCGCTCTCATGGTTGCCAGCGCTGCGAGGAGCGATGTCGGTATGGATATTCCTATTATCAGCGTGGCTCTGATGTTCCTGAGGAAAATAAACACCACGATTATTGCGAGCAGTGCACCGTAAATAGCATTTACAGCAAGCGTGCTGATTGAAGCCTGGATGTAATCTGCCGAATCATAGCCGATGACGAAATTGCACTCAGGATATTTTTCCTCCAAATCCGCGAGTGCTTTCCTCATAGCCTTTGAAACATCTACCGTGTTTGCGTCACTGGCCTTTGAAATCAAGAGTCCGATTGCGGTACTGCCGTCAATGCGTGCGATTCCCGTCTGCTCTGCCTGCTGACGTGTGACCGTAGCAATGTCGCCGAGGCGCACAATGCTGTAGTCTGAAATGCGCAAAGGTACTTCTTCTATGTCCTTTACACTGTCAAATTTTCCCATAGTACGAACTATGATGTCGGAGCTGCCCTTTGAAACAGAACCGTTTGGCAGATTGATGTTTTCCGCTGCGAGAATCTGAGAAAGTGTTGCGACGCTCAGTCCGTAGCTGCTTAGCTGCTCCTGCGAAACCTTTACGGCAATCTCTTCATCTATGCCGCCCGTTACCGAAACGGAGGCAACACCCTTTGCTCTTTCAAGGCGCGGAACGATTGTATCCTCAATCATACCGTTTAACTCTGCAATTGACTTTCCCTCAGCCGACACAAAAATCTGTGCCTGAGGCATCAGGCTCATGTCGAGCTTCATGATTGTCGGCTTCGAGCAGTCGTCGGGCAGATAATCTTCGACCAGCTCCAGCTTGTCCCGCATTGCGAGCGTGGCGAAGTTCATATCCGTATCATAATTAAACTCTATCATGACCACGGATGTTCCCTCCATGCTGTACGAAATCATCGCATTCAGGTTTTCAACCGAAGCCATCGCCGTTTCAATTGTCTCCGTAACCAGAGACTCCACCTCTTCAGGAGAGGTGTTGCTGTATGTAGTCATGACCATTGCGTACGGCAAATCAAAATCAGGCATCAGATCCATTGGAATCTTAAAAAGCGCCATGAATCCGAGAACCACTACGATCAGCAGTATCATTACCGTCGCGACAGGTCTCTTTATTGTAATATTAGCTATATTCATATAATCCCCCGGTGGCTGTTACTCCACAACTCTAACCTTTTCGCCGTCTGAAATGAAGCTCTGTCCGGAAATAACAACCTTGTCCCCTTTCTTTGCTCCGCTCAGAATTTCGACAACCTCTCCATTATCAATCCCATATGTTGCTTCGCTATAGGAAGCAATGCCTTCCTCATTCACAAGCACCAGAACCGTCTTTCCGTTCTTCATGATCAGCGCATCGCTAGGCACGCAGAGTGCGTTCTTTGACTCCTCCGCCGTTACGCGAATTTCCGCAAACTGACCGCTCATCAGTTCACCCGAGCTGTTGTCGAGCGAAATGGTTATCGGATAAGTAAAGGTTCCGTAAGCCGGCGCCGGCGAAAGTGTCTCAACCACTCCGGTGTACGGCTTTTCCCTGTTGTCAACGTAAACCTCAACACTGTCTCCGACGTTTAAAAGTCCCGCAATGTATTCCGATGCTGTCGTGCTGATTTCAAGCTCGTCGGTGTTTGCGACGGAAGCTGCAACGCTGCCGGTAGCCACTACGTTTCCGACTGAAACATTCATGCTTGTAACGTAGCCGTCTATAGGCGATGATGGGCTGAAGTTGGAATACTGCTCAGCTGCGAGCTTGTAGTTTTCCTGTGCGGAAATGTAGCTGACGCGTGCGCTGTCGTAGTCGCTCTTTGAAATGGCGCCTTCGCTGTAGAGCTTTTCCATGTTGCTGTATGTGGTTCTCGCAAGATCATAAGCAGCCTTTGCCTGAGTATATGAACCGCTTACCGTCCCTTTGTCGATTTCAAAGAGCACAGTTCCTGCTTTGACATAATCTCCAACCTTTACGTTCACCTTTGTTACCTGTCCTGCTGCCAGCGGTACAATGGCTGCCTCCTGCGCAGGGCTGATGCGTCCCGACATAGGTGTTGCCTTGCTGATGTCCATATATTCCACAGTAGCCGTCTTTACTGCGGTAAGCTTTGTCTCATCCTCGGCAGGCGCTATTCTTTCTGCTGCGAAGGAGCCTATTCTGTAGAGACATAAAGCTCCCAGCAGCACCACCACTGCTATAACAATTTTGTTCTTTTTCAATACTGTTCCCTCCCCTGAATATATCTGAGTTTTTAACACCTTTCAAAAACTGACCCACGGGTCAACGTAGTCATTTTACTCCTAAAAAAGACGGGTGTCAACAGATATAACAAAAAAACCGACCCGTCGGTCGGCTTTTATTTCCTGTGTTTGAATGTATTTATACTGTAGCTCTCTGCCTGGAGTGATGCATATGCTCCTGCATTGCCCTTATTCCCGCTTCGACGTCGTGCGTCTTGAAGGCCTCGAATATTTTTTTATGCTCTTCGAGCACGGTGAAAAGATACTCCTTTGTGTCCTCCGGCTGCTTTCTGATGTGCCTGATATACAAAAGGTATGAGCTCAAAATCTGCTTTAGCATGCGATTATGCGCAGCTTCGTATATGAGCTCGTGGAAATTAGTGTTTATGCTGCACATCTTTTCGAAGTCATTTTTGTGAGTATAAAACTCCATGAATTCAAAGGTTTCCTCGAGCTTTGAAAGCTCTTCGTCGGTGATTCTCTCAATTGCCCATTTTACCGCCTGAATCTCATATGCGCTGCGAAGCTCATACATGTCAGCTATGTCCTGATCTGAAAAGCCTATCACAAAGGCGCCGCGATTCGGAATGTTTTCAATCAGCCCATCCTTTTCGAGCTGCCTGAGAGCTTCTCTGACGGGAGTCCTGCTGACCTTGTATTCATCGCAGATGCTCTGTTCTGTCAGCTTTTCGCCGGGCTTTATATTACCTACCAGAATATCCTTCTGGAGAGCGGAAAAGAGGCCTCCGGAAAGCGGCTGGTTGTTTTTTTTCTCCGATTGCAATTTGTACATTAAAAGAATATCCCCGTAATAAAACTGTAGAGAAAACTGATTATCGGGCCAAGTACCCTGTCTGTCACACCGAAAAGAATCAGTATGACCAGGATAAAAAATCCGTTGTTATATACAGTGTAGTAAAATCTGGTGTTTCTCAGGTTGAAAAGCTGAGTTATAATGCCGAATCCGTCAAGCGGCGGAACAGGCAGCAGGTTGAATACCAAAAGCACCAGATTAATCTGGATTACGTAAAGTATTACCTCCCAGACTATGCCTCCGATTGATGACGATAAAAACCCCGGTGACATATAAAGCAGGCGCAGTATCCCCGTAAAGATTACTGCCAGAATAAAGTTCATTATAACGCCTGCGAGCGATACCAAAAGCTCGTCGCGGCGCGGATGCCTGAAGTTTCTCGGATTTATCTGAACGGGAACTCCCCATCCAAAGCCTACAAAGAACAGGCAGGCAAGTCCTATCGGATCCACATGCGCAATGGGATTAATCGTAAGTCTGCCCTGGTTCCTTGGAGTAGGATCGCCGCACTTTACCGCTGCATATGCATGTCCAAACTCGTGAAAGGAAAGTCCTATCACGATACCCGGAAACATCAGCACCATATTCATGAGCCAGTCGCCGATGCTGTTAAATCTGCCGCTCATTGCCGATGATACCATCAGCAACAGGATTATAACAAACATCGGTGTCCCTATCATTCTTCTCATTGGTTATACCCTCGCCAAAATTATAAGATATCTGACATCAGCCTCGATATACTCTCTTTGAAATGAACAATCAAAGGACGTTTTTTATATTCCGAAAGAGTCAATTCCCTGCAATAGGTTATATCGCTTTCGTATATCGCTTCAAGCCTGCCCGCCGTGTCGCAATCGTAAATGAATGCGTTCGTTTCAAAGTTCAGCCTGAAGCTGCGTATATCAAAGTTTGTCGACCCGACGGAGGCTACTTCTCCGTCGGCAACTATTGTCTTTGCATGAATAAAGCCGTTTTCATAGATGAAGACACGACCGCCGGATTTCAAAAGCTCCCCTGCGTACCAGTGCGTAGCCCAGTACACAAAAGGATGATCCGGCTTGCATGGAATCATCAGTCTGACATCCACACCCGACTGCGCCGCCATTTTCAGCGATTCCAGTATCGCCGCATCCGGCACGAAGTAAGGCGTCTGGATGTAAACATTCTTTACCGAAGATGTGATTATCTTCATGAATCCGCGCTTTACCTCCTCACGTAGTGAGTCCGGCCCGCATGAAACTATTTGGATTCCTGCTTCACCGCCACGCTGCGGTATTGTGTAAAGAGCATTTCTGACATCCGTTGAATCATCTCCGGTTGCGGCCCTCCAGTCGAGGAGGAACCTTGCCTTCAGGTCGTTTACAGACCCGCCCGTAATTCGGAGGTGCGTATCCCGCCAATAGCCGAAACGCTTCTTTTTTCCAAGGTATTCGCGGCCCACATTAAAGCCGCCCACATAGCCCACACGGTTATCGATGACCACGATCTTCCGGTGGTTGCGGTAATTGACACGGAGCTGCAGCCGTCCGAACAATGCCGGAAAGAAGGATGCCGTCTTCACG
>DGGP01000038.1 GCA_002392265.1 Firmicutes bacterium UBA3871
TTGCAAGATCCTTCAAGATGTTCACACAGCCGTGGTGGCACATCAAGCCTATGTTCTATGCAGCATCCGGCGGTACTACTCAGCTTGTCGTAAAGGACATCATCAAGAACTGCGGAACTGACGTAATCCTCGCAGCAGGCGGTGCAATCCACGGACATCCGCACGGCTCCGAAGCAGGCGCAAAGTCCATGCGTCAGGCAATCGATGCGGCAGTTAACGGCATCGACCTCATGGAATACGTAAAGAGCGGCAAGGCTCCTGAACTCATGGAAATGGCAAAGATGCTGAATCCTGATGTTCTCAAGAACTTTGACCTGATGAACTAATGCGATAAAACGGAAAAATGATAGAAACAGAAATCAAAGCATTTATAGGCATAGCCGGCACGGCCCAGAGGGCAAAGACCGTTAGCTCTCTCGGAGCGATGGGGTTTAGGCTGGATTACTTCTGCGAAGAAGAGGACCGCTATTATCAGGCACCGGACAGAGACTTTCGCAAAACCGACGAAGCGCTGCGCATACGCATCCATTCGGAAAATGGAGAAAGCCGCGCACTGGTAACCTACAAGGGTCCGAAGATGGACAGCGAGAGCCATATGAGACATGAAGTCGAAGTCGAGATAGCGGATTCGGAGGCCGCAGCGGAGCTTTTTGACGGGCTGGGCTACAAAAGTGTTTTTACCGTTTCAAAGCATCGCGAGGTGTATAAAAGAGCCGATATATCGGTATGCCTCGATGATGTAAAGGACCTCGGCTTTGCAGTCGAAATCGAAAAGCTTATTCCGGAAGATGCGCGTAAAGAAGAAAAGCAAGGCGCACGCGAGGAGCTGCTTTCGGTGCTGGATGAGCTGGGTATATCGAGAGAAAGGCTTACTATGGAGACTTATCTCGAAATGCTATTGAATAGATAGTTTCCGATTTTGGGATATTCCAATTTGGGGACAGGCACCGATTTGGCGTTTTCGCCAAATCGGTGCCTGTCCCCGTTTGGTGATGAAATTGAGAGGGCGGGGTGCTAAAATGGAGAAAAGGAGGGGTATTTATGGAGAGAATATTTGTGAGGAGCGAAGAAGCGGAATCTGATTTTCGTGCAGCACCGCGGGTTAACGTGGGTATTGTGGGCCTTTGCGCAGGTGCAGGCAGCACGTTTGTTTCGACAAGCATTGCTTACCTGGCATCGCGCGACAAAAGAAAGAGTGTAGCTTTTGTGGAGGCAGCCGATTATCTGAGAGGCGCAGCAGAGCCGCGAAGCAGGCTTTTTGACTGTATGGGGGCGGACAAAAGATTTGCCTTCAGAGAATACATTGATTTATTCGAAGTGACGGAAAGGGGCGGCAGCATCAGAAACAGCTTGAATGTGGATGATCGTATAAACTGGGCAGTTCCGGTTGATGCAGTCAAATGTGACAGCAATGTGTTTTTGCGTGTTGCAGGCTCTATAGCGGGCGATACAATAATCTGCGATATAGGCAGCAGCCTCGAAGGTGACAATCTGCGCGCCGCTTTAAGCTCTATGGACATTATTGTATGCGTTGCGGATCCTGCTCCGTCGAGCCTGATTGCAGGCGAGAAGAGGCTTTATGAGATAAAAAAACATATTTCGGAAAGCGGAGTAAAGCTTTTTATGGTGATAAACAAGATGTCTGCAGGTGTGGACAAAAGGGGAATCAGGAAATTCCTCGGAGTGCCTGAAATACTGACAATTGAAGCGGTGCCGGCTTCTGAAATTCACGGCTGCGAATACGCGTGCAGGCTGCCTGCGGAAAGCAAAAGCATCAGAGCAAAATTGCAGGCTGCAGAGCGTATTGTGAATGAATTGTGATGTGAATTTTTCACTAAAAAAACACATAAATGTTGTGCATCCTGTATTTCAAAGAACGATATTTTGTGGTATGATATCTATGTGTGTGGGCATTTTTTGCCACTACAAAATATTTAGGAGCAGACAGCAGAAATGATAGTTTTTGATCATGTTACAAAAAAATTTGCTGCGAATGTGGGACTCGAAGATGTCAGCATTAAAATAAACAAGGGTGATTTTGTGTTTGTTGTTGGCCCTACGGGTGCGGGTAAATCCACATTCATAAAGCTGATATTAAAGGAAATCGAAGCGGACAGCGGTAGCATAAAGGTCAGTGGCAAGGAAATTACTACCATGGCTAATCGCGAAATACCAAAGCTCCGCAGAAATATAGGCATAGTTTTTCAGGACTTCAGGCTTCTCCCAAAGAAGACGGTTTACGAAAATGTGGCCTTTGCAATGGAAATCATACATATGTCGCCAAAGCAGATTCGCAAGCAGGTACCTGCAGTGCTGAGCCTGGTCGGCATCAGCAACAAAGCAAACAAATATCCGCACGAGCTTTCTCAGGGAGAGCAGCAGAGAGTTGCTATTGCCAGAGCAATAGTAAACAATCCTACCGTGCTGATTGCGGATGAGCCTACGGGAAATCTCGATCCCGATACGGCATGGGAAATAATGAGACTTCTCGAGCAGATAAATCTGCGCGGCACTACGATAGTCATGGTTACTCATGCGAAGGACATCGTAGACAAGATGGGAAAAAGAGTTGTTGCCATCGAAAAAGGCCATATCGTGCGTGATGAATTCGGTTCTTACGGAAAGGACACAAACGGTATGGGAATGTATCCGGGAGGTCTGTTAAAAAAGAGTTATGTTCGGTAGTTTTTGGTATTCAATTAAACAGGCTGCTTTACAGGTTGTTCGCAACCGTGCAATGAGCATCGCATCGCTTTTTTCGATTACGGCGATGATGCTGATACTCGGTCTGTTCTTTGTTTTGATAGTCAACATAGGCGTGGCTATGGAAACGGCAAAAATGGATTACGATACGGTGTCGGTATATCTGACCGACGAAGTTACATACGATTCCGCCATGAAGATGGCGGACCAGCTGAGAGCGATGTCCGAGGTTGCGGAGGTAAGCTATCTTGACAAGGACACCGCACTTTCTCAGTGGAAGGTGCAGTACTGGGGCGAGAACGCATATCTTCTCGACACACTTCCGGAGAATCCACTGCCAAACTCGATAGAGGTCACGGTAAAGGAGCTTTCCGGGGCAGACGCAGTGGTTGAAAAGGCGAAATCCTTCCAGGGCGTGGAGGACATCAAGTATTACAGAGATACTGTTCAAAAGCTGGTAAAAATCACAGATTCGTTAAAGGTGGCAATGCTGATTATCATGGCATTCCTCGTTCTCGTTTCAATTGTAGTGGTTTCAAACACAATCAAGCTCACTGTATTTGCGCGTCAGCGTGAAATAGAAATTATGAAATATGTCGGCGCGACGAACTGGTTCATTCGCGGACCGTTCCTGGCAGAAGGTATATTCATCGGAATTATCGCGGCAGGAATATCCGTAGGCGTTGTAGCCGCTCTGTACGGCAAGATTGTTCAGCTGATGGGTACGGATATGTCTCTCATGATAGGTTCGCCTATGGTATCCGTTCAGTTCCTGGTAGTAAACCTGGTTTGGGTATTTTTGGCACTCGGTATATCAATTGGCGCGTGCGGAAGTATAGTTTCCATGCGCAGGTTCCTTGATACATAAACTCGGAGGATACAGATGACTAAAAGGATTATTGCGCTCGCAGCAGTATTTTGTATGATAGCTGCAAGCGTGGGATTTGTTTTTGCGGACGAGCTTTCCGATTCGCAGGCACAGCTCGAACAGATTAATGCCGAGAAGGCGCAAATTCAAAAAGAAATCAAAGACAACAAAAATACAAAGCAGACGCTGACCAAAGAGCTGAAGGAGCTCAACGGCAAAATAGCACTTCAGGTCAATGAAATTCAGGCGCTTGATGTCAGTATCGAAATGACCGAGGAAAGGATAAACGAAGCACTCGTAAACCTTGACGAGCTCGAGGCGGAAATAGCGGCTCAGAACAGGAGCCTGAACGCAAGACTTCGTGCCATGTACAAAAATGGCGATTCGGGATTTATTGATGTGCTCCTCGGTTCGGCAAGCATCACAGATCTGATGACCAATATGGATCGCGTACAGCGCATTTACGATCAGGACAAGGAAATGCTAAAGCAGCTCGAGACTCAGCATACTCTGATTGAGGCAAAGAGACAGTATCTGCGCAGCCTCCAGGATGACCTTGAGGCAAATCAGGAAGAGGTAAAGGGCATAAAGGCCAGCCTCGAGGAAAACAAGACTGCAGTTGATGCAAAGAGGGCAGAGGTAGAGGGCAATATTGCCGCTCTCGAAGAACTCGAGGATCAGCTCAATGCCGAGGCAAACGCTCTGGTTGCCGAAATATTAAAGCTGCAGGGCAACGGCGAGTTTGTAGGCGGTGCGTTTACATGGCCGGCACCGGGATCAAGCCGCATCACTTCTCCTTTCGGAAACAGACTGCATCCTATTTTCAAGGTTTACAAGCTGCACACCGGCATCGATATCGGCTGCCCGTCGAACACAACCATAGTCGCATCAAACTCGGGAACTGTTATAAAGGCGGCGTGGAACAACAGCTATGGCTACATGATGATGATTGACCATGGTGGCGGTATCGTTACATTATACGCACATCTGAACTCATTCCTCGTATCGCAGGGTGATGTTGTCGCAAAGGGACAGGCTATAGCGAAATCCGGTTCTACCGGAAATTCCACCGGCCCGCACCTTCACTTTGAAGTGCGCGTAAACGGTAACTATGTCGATCCGACAGGCTATGTAACATACGGGAAATAAAAGGCCCGGTGAGCGGAGATTTTGTAATGGAAATTAATCCTATAATACTGAAACTGTTAAATAAAAGGGGCGTCTGTGATGAAGCAGACGTTCTTGAATTTCTGTCGCCTTCGCCTAAAAGGACGTACGATCCGTTTCTGATGAAGGGAATGGAAGAGGCGGTAGAGCTGATCGGAAAGCATATAGATAGGGGTAGCAGTATCTGTATTTACGGAGACTACGACACTGACGGAGTAACATCGGTGACACTGATGCTGACTGCGCTCGGAAAGCTTTCGGACAACCTCACATATTATATTCCGAGCAGATTCGGTGAGGGTTACGGGCTGAACAGCGAGGCAGTAAAAAAGATAAAGGCGGCAGGGACCGATTTGATTATAACGGTAGACTGCGGCAGCGTTTCCTATGATGAGGTAAAGCTGGCGGAAAGCCTAGGGATGGATGTTATAGTCACCGACCATCATACCGTTACGGATAAACAGGCGGACTGCATTTTGCTGAATCCAAAGCAGCCGGGATGCGGCTACCCTTTTGACGGCCTTGCGGGAGTCGGTGTTGCATTCAAGCTGGTGCAGGCTATGACACGAAGGGATATGCTGCCAAAGTCCGTAATAGGAGAGGTTTTGGATATTGTGGCGATAGGTACAATAGGAGATATTGTGCCGCTGGTGGATGAAAACAGAACGATTGTAAAGTTTGGATTAAAGGAGATAAAAAAAGGTAGACGTTCCGGGCTTAGAACGTTAATGAATGCCGTTTCAATAGAGCCCGGAGACATTAATTCCGAAAATATCGCATATGTCATTGTGCCGCATCTGAATGCCGCAGGCAGACTTGAGGATGCGTCTGTAGGTGTAAAGCTGCTGCTTGAAGACACCCGGTTTTCGGAAAGAGGCCTGTCCGAAGGGGCAAAGGGCAAAGCGTGCGGAAAAGCAGAGCTCGCGGGAAAGCTCGTAAGCTGCAACAGAGAAAGAAAGGCGCTTCAGGAGGACACCTTCAAGATTTGCACTCAGATGATAGAAACAGAGTCCGGCTCCGAAGCGGCGGATGCCATCCTGCTCTATGCGGGCAAGGCGCACGAAGGCATTACGGGAATAGTTGCGGGTAAATTAAAGGATAAATACTACAGACCTGCCATAATCGTTACCGATGCCAATGAGGATGGCAGTATGTTAAAGGGTACGGGCCGCAGCATAGAGGGCATAAATCTGTATGATCTGCTAAAGCCGAGCGACGAGCTTTTCATAAAGTTCGGAGGTCACAAGGGTGCATGCGGATTTACGATGAAGACCGAAAATTTTGATGCGTTTCGCGGGCAGATAGCAAAGCGCATGGCAGAGCTTAAAAGTGTGGACAGCACAATTCTTGAAAGGAAGAACCCTGCAGAGCTTGCACTTGAGCTTGGTGATGTGAGCCTTGAGCTTGCGCGGCAGCTTGAGATGCTTGCGCCGTTTGGAGCGGCAAATCCTTCGCCGGTGTTTGAGATTGATAATCTGAAGCTGGGCAGCATCAGCTACATGGGCGCGGAGAAGAATCATGCGCGTTTTAATGTGATGGGCAGCGGCACAAGATGTCAGTGTGTGCTTTTTGGAAAAGCACACGAAAATGAAGACGTACTGCGGGAAGGCAGTCTGGTAGATGTAGCTGTGGCAGTCGAGGAAAATCGCTGGAACGGTAGCTGCCGCCTGCAGCTGAATGTGCAGGAGATAAAAGAGTCAAAGGAGCATATTGATGAATAAAAAGAAATCCTACATAGCAATAATGCTTGTATGCGTGTTCATATCGGGTGCGTTCGCAGGTGCTGCGGGTGCGGTTACATATCTTCAGAACTTCGGAGACAATCTTTTTGTCAGCAGGAGTTATCTCGATCAGGTAACGGGCATAGCGGAGAAATATGCAAAGCTTGACCTTTTTTACCGAACCATTGAGTCGGATTATTACGGTGATTATACCGATGAAGCTTTGATGAACGGAATATACGACGGCCTTTTTTCGGCTCTCGACAAGTATTCCTGCTACATGACGGCCGAGGAATATAAAAATACGACCGAAGCGACCATGAAGACTTTTTCGGGAGTGGGCGTAGTGATGTCGGTCAGTGACGATAACAGAATAATTGTGCTGAGCGTTTACAGGGATACGCCTGCGGAAAAGGCAGGAATGAAGGAGGGCGATTATATTCTCGAGGTTGACGGAAAGGCATACAGCGGAAATCAGCTCGACAGCGCAAGCAGTGCGCTCCGCGGTGAAAAGGGTACGAAGGTCAGAGTAAAGTATTCGCGTGACGGCAAGGAAAAGGAAGTCGTTATGACCAGGGATACCATTAATAACCTGACCATATATACGGGTTCATTGCTTGACGACATTTCGCAGGGACACAAAATAGGATACATATGTATAGATTCGTTTGGAAACGGTACCGGCGATGAGTTCAAGGATATCATCAGAGATATGGAAATCGACGGGACAGAGGGCTTTATTTTAGATCTTCGAAACAACTCGGGCGGTGTGGTTGAAACAGCCTGCGAGGTAGCCGATGCGCTGCTTAAGGAAGGCATAATCATGACGACCAAAACGCGTCAGAACAGTGAGGACAGAGTAGTTTCGGATGCCACTGCGACGAGCCTTCCGTTTGTGGTTCTCGTTAACGAGCATACGGCCAGTGCGGCAGAGATTGTAGCGGCGGCAATAAAAGGAAACAATGCTGCTAAAATCATAGGGACCCAGACCTTCGGAAAGGGCGTGGTTCAGTACATAAAGCAGCTTTCGGACGGAAGCGGAGATGCGATAAAGCTGACATTTCAGGAATATTTCGGGCCTGACGATTTAAAAATCAATCAGGTTGGGATAAAACCGGATATCGTGGTTGAAAACGATTCCGACAGTGAAGAGGATGCGCAGTTTATGAGGGCGGTAAAGGAAATATTGTCTGAATGCCAAGGTTGACTTTTACATACTAAAGCGTTATAATTTTCTTGTTGGTAATCGTAATATGTGGAATATGTACAGAGGAGATTTTTATGGCTTACGATTCAAAATTCAAAAGCAAAGATTTGGATGATTTATTTGAGGCGGTATTACTGCTCAAGGATGAAGAAGAGTGCTACAGATTTTTCGAAGACATATGTACCATAAATGAAATCCATGCTCTAGCGCAGAGATGGCAGGTGGCTAAATTGCTTTCGGAAAAGAAGACATATGCTGAAATAGAGGCGGCCACCAAGGCATCTACCGCGACCATCAGCAGGATTAATAAATGTCTGGTATATGGTGCGGACGGATACCAGCGCATCATTTCCAGAATGAACGAAAAAGAATAAAAAGCTCTGTGCCTTGGATAAACCGAGGCACATTTTTTTAGGTTTTTATATGGGATATACGGATTTATTTGTTTACAGAGCAGATGAAACAGTCGGGCAGGAATTATCGCATGCTCTTTTGTCAGAGGCTTTGGGAATAGATGCAGGCGAGCTTCAGTTCGGTCCGCACGGAAAGCCATATATTAAGGGCGGACCGGAGTTTTCCATCAGCCATACGGGGAGAATTTGGATGTGTGCAGTATCGGCTGGGACTGTAGGGCTTGATGTCCAGGAAAAACGCACTGCGAAGTATGAAAGCATAGCAAAACGTTTTTTCACAGGGGGCGAGGCAAAATACATAGAGGCAGCGGGGGAAAAAGCACAGGATGCTTTTTACAGGCTTTGGGCGAGAAAAGAGGCTTATGTCAAATACACCGGCCTGGGCTTTTCGGGCTCGGCTTTTCAGGAGTTTTCCGTGCTGGACAGCAGAGGAGAGCCGGCGGAGATAATAAACATAAACGGCGATGGCATACGTTTTACGGAATGCGCAGCCCCGGGTAATGATTATATTTGCGTTATATGCAGAAAGGAAGATAATAATGATCAAATTTGCATTTTTGTCAGAGAACAAATCGGGCACTTCACATATAAAGGCTGAGTGGGGATTGTCCGTATATATAGAAGCAGGCGGGAAAAAGATATTGTTTGATGCAGGTGCTTCGGAAACACTCTACAGCGAAAATGCGAAAACCATGGGCATTGATTTGGGCGCTGTTGATTTTGCGATGGTGAGCCATGGGCACTATGACCATACAAACGGTTTTCCGGAGTTCGCAAGGATAAATGACCATGCGCCTATATATATTCACAAAAAGGCATTCGGCGAGGTTTACGGTTCGGAGAACGGAATCATTGATTCCTGGCCATGCTCGATTCTCTGGAGCGAAGAGGAAAAGAGAAAGCTGCAAAGCCGCATTGCATATACGGATGGACCTTTGTGGATTACGGAGGATATCGTAATTTCGGGAACGGTTCCGATGCTTCCGGGACATGTGATGCAGGAAGTATTCTATGAAAAGACCTCGGACAATAAATATATAAAGGATGAACTCGAGCATGAACAGATTCTTGCAATCAGAGACAGGGATGAAAACGGTGAAAGCCGTGGCGTCTATGTTTTTGCCGGCTGCTGCCACAGAGGAGCACTCGCTGCGCTTAAGTGCGCGCAGGGGCTTTTCCCGGGTGAAGAGGTAAAGGTTTTCGTTGCGGGCATGCACCTTTGCATCAGCCCACTCTCTGAAATTCAAAAGGCGGTTCATGAGGTGGAAAATGCGTTTAACGGAATAATAATGCCGGTACATTGCTCGGGAATGAAGGCCATCTGCTACATGGTTTCCAAACTCGGAGACAGATGCATTCCGGCAACTGCGGGAGACAGATTTGAATATTAAAAAGGAAGATAAAAAAGCTAAAAAAAAGAATGCTTTTGATGCAGCATGTGATTATTTGAGCATATCCGAGCGTAGCATAAGGGAAACGACGGACAAGCTGCTTGAAAAGGGATACAGCGAAGCGGAAGCTGCAGAGGCCGTTCAAAAGCTAAAGGATGCGGGGATACTTGACGACCACGGCTATGCTCTGCGCTACATCGAATATGCCATCAGAAAGGGCAGAGGCATGCGGCGCATAAAAAACGAGCTCCGTCAAAAGGGGATAGACGCATTCGAAATAGAGGACATAATGTTCGAGCTTTCCGAAAGCGGCGTTATAGACGCAGAAAGCGGCCGGGACAGAGCCCTTGAGCAGGCTATGAAAATAGTAAAGGGCAAGGAAATAGACGAAAAGCTGATTGCAAAGGTTGCCAGGAGACTGCAGACGCAGGGCTATGAAGGCGATGAGGTCTATTTTGTGCTCGGCAGGCTGAGAAATATGGCAAAGGAGGAACCTACCGATGGCGAGCCAATTTGACAGGACAGAGAGGCTTATAGGAAAAGAAGGTTTGGAAAGACTTAAAGCGGCCCATGTGGCCGTTTTTGGCATTGGGGGAGTAGGCGGCTTTGCCTGCGAGTCTCTCGCAAGGGCCGGTATAGGAAGACTTACGCTGATAGATTTTGACGATGTGGATGTCACAAACATAAACCGTCAGATTATTGCTCTTCACAGCACTGTGGGGCGGGCAAAAACAGAGGTTATGGCAGAACGCATAGCGGACATAAATCCGGACTGTGAGGTGGAGCTTCTGAAGATGCTTTACTTGCCCGAAAATGCGGACAGCATTGACCTTTCGAGGTTTGATTATGTGGTGGATGCAATAGACAATGTCAGTGCAAAGGCAGAACTTGCTGTGAGATGCGAAAGGCTTGGCGTAAACATAATCTCAGCGATGGGGACGGGGAACAAGCTCGACCCGACAAGGTTTGAGGTTACCGATATTTATAAAACAAGCGTATGCCCGCTGGCGAGGGTGATGCGCAGGGAGCTGAAGGCACGTGGGGTAAAGCACCTTAAGGTCGTGTACTCAAAGGAAGAAGCAAAGAAGGACGGGGAGCGCGCACCCGCAAGCATATCCTTTGTCCCTCCGGTTGCGGGGATGATATTAGCGTCGGAATTAATTAAACAAATTCTACTACTGTGAAAACTTTGTTAATTTTTTTCAAAATCTTGCATTTTTTTTGTTGTGGTTTAATTGGAATGCTAGTATAATCAAAAATAAGGAATTTTCCCACTTTTTATTAGTATCAAGGAGGAACTAAGAGTTGAAATTCAAAGGCTTAAAGAAAGAGTTGGTGTTTCAGATCGGTTTACCGGTTATTATCATCTTTATAGTTGCAATTCTGGTACTGCGTTTCAGTCTGAACAGTCAGGTTCAGAAGACTGCAGACCAGCAAATTCAACTGCAGGCAAGCAAGGTAGATTATCAGACGGAAGTCTTTTTCCACGACTATCTTGAATGGTGCCAGATGCTGGCAGCAAACGAGCAGATAAAGGCTATGGTTGCAGACAGCATAGTAAACGGAACTTATTATGAAAATACCGCCCAGTACAGCGATGTTGTTAAAACTATGACAGAGCAGACTGCACTTTACCCTGCAATTATGCAGAGCTATGTCGGCGGTATAATTCAAAACGACCTTGTGCTCAACGAAGGAACGACGATGCACAATGCAAACATTGACATCATTGTAAAGGACAGAGCATGGGCAGCAACAGCACTTGAAGGCAATGTATGCTATATGCCGCCTTACGAGGATGCCATCACAGGAAATACCGTAACAACGATTTCCGCACCGCTTTACATTGACGGTAAGCCGTCTGCAGCAGTAGGTATCGACCTGATGCTGAACGATGCGCAGAATATCTTTGCAAATGCAAAGATAGGTGAAACCGGATTTGTAATGGTCATCCTTCCTGACGGAACAGTATTCTATCATCCGAATGAAGAATATGTGGGACAGGCGTATACAGATATCGGCTTGTCCGAAGAAGGTGTTGAGCTGGTTGAAGGCGGTGAAACAGGAGATGTTGTAAGCTTTGAGATGGACGATGTCGATTATGTCGGCACGCTCACGACTATTGAAGGTGCTGAGTGGTCACTTATCACATGCATGACTGAAAAGGAAGCCTATGCCACTACGAGAAGCATGACAATCCAGATGATTGCGATTCTCGGCATAGCACTCCTCGTAATCCTCGGAACAATCTATTATATCATCGGTCTGGTTGTAAGACCGATTGCAAAGCTGGTTGTAGCTTCAAAGAAGCTCGCACAGGGCGATGTTAATATTGATTGCGACCACAAGGATATCGAGCGCGATGAAGTTGATCAGATGGTTAATGCGTTCGCAGAGGTTGTCGAAAATAACAAGAAACAGGCAGAGAGTCTGAACAAGCTGGCAAACGGTGATACAACTATGGAAATAGATGTAAGATCCGACGCAGACCTACTCAATGCGGCTCTAAAGAAGGTAGTAAACACTATCAACGCTCTGATCAACGAAACTGCAGAGCTCACTCAGAATGCTGCTTTGGGTAATACAGCTTACAGAGGAAATGCCGAAAAGTTTAACGGTGGATACAAGCAGATTATTGAAGGCTTTAACAGCACCATCGATGTTATCATGGCTGAGGTTAACGTATTCAGTGATGTAATCACCCAGCTTGGCGACGGCCAGCTTCCTGAGGTAGAGCATCAGGCACAGGGCGATTATGTAAAGATTATCGAATCGTTAAAGTCGAGCGTAAATACATTAAAGAACCTCGTAGGCGATACTCAGGGCATGGTTTCCGCAGCAGTTGGCGGCGACTATACAAAGAGAGTAGACGTGGCAAATTATCGCGGCGAATTTGAAAAGATTGTATCCGGTATCAACAAGACTCTGGACGAGGTTGTCGAAAAGACAGCTTGGTATGAGAACATCATCAACTCAATTCCACTGCCTGTACAGGTAATGGATGGAAACCAGAACTGGACACTTGTTAACACTGCATTCTTCAATCAGATTCGCGCAGCAAAGCCTTCAATTACAAAGCCGGACGATATTTACGGCCAGAGATGCCATATAGAAGGCGCAAACATAAACGGTATTGACGAGTTTAACCGCGGAAATGCCGATACAAGAATGGAATTCCAAGGCAAATCCTACATGCAGACTACAGCAGTACTAAAGGATACCCTCGGAAACGGCGTAGGATATGTAGGAACATGGCAGGATCTCACTTCGATTCTGAAGTCCAACGAGTTCTCCGAAAACGAAATCGTAAGACTCCAGGGCAACCTCGGCAATCTCGCAAGAGGTAAGTTCGAGTTCACAGAGTCCACACAGGTTCCTGATGAATACACTCAGGCAGCTGCAGACCAGTTCAAGCTGATCGATGCATCGCTCAAAGAAGTTGCCGATGCTGTAGGCAAGCTGATAAAGGATACAAAGGCAATGTCCGATGCTGCTGTTGCAGGCGACCTTGCTTCCAGAATCGATGTAGCCGCACACGAGGGCGAATATGCTGCAGTAGTAGCAGGCATCAATTCTACGGTAGATGCAATCCTCGCACCTATTTCCGAGACACTCCTCGTACTCCAGGACGTTGCGGCAGGAAATCTGCAGCACATGGTTACCGGAGATTACAAGGGTGGACACGCTCAGACAAAGGATGCACTCAACAATACAATCACTCATCTGCGCGATGTAATTGCAGATATTTCAAGAGTTCTCACCGCAATTGCGGACGGAGATCTGACAGTAAATGCGGACGAGGCTAAGTACCTCGGTGACTTCACGGCAATCAAGGATGCAACAAACAGCATCACATACAAGCTCCGCGATGTAATGAAGGGTCTGAACGATTCTTCCGAGCAGGTTGCAAACGGCTCAAGACAGCTCTCCGAAGCTGCACAGACTCTTGCAAACGGCTCCACTCAGCAGGCAAGCGCAATTCAGCAGCTCACTGCTACTGTCAGCGACATTGCTAACCAGACCTCACACAATGCGGAAAACGCACGCGAAGCAAGCAGACTGGCAACAGGCGTAAAATCCAGCGCAGAGCGCGGCGACGGCCAGATGAAGGAAATGCTCGTTTCCATGGACGAAATCAACGAGTCCAGCGCAAACATTTCAAAGATCATCAAGGTTATCGACGACATCGCTTTCCAGACAAACATCCTCGCATTAAACGCTGCAGTTGAGGCCGCAAGGGCAGGCGTACACGGCAAGGGCTTTGCAGTAGTAGCTGACGAAGTTCGCAGCCTCGCAGCTAAATCCGCAGCAGCAGCAAGCGAAACTACAGCTCTCATCGAAGGCTCGATTTCAAAGGTTGAAGCAGGTACAAAGATTGCGAACGAAACAGCAGAGGCTCTCGCTGAAATCGTTGAAGGTATCGGCAAGACTGCAGATCTTGTTGACAGCATTGCAAGTGCTTCGGGTGAGCAGGCAGTTGGAATCAACGAGGTTAACAAGGGTATCGAACAGGTATCTCAGGTTGTACAGTCCAACTCGGCTACTGCAGAGGAATCCGCAGCTTCATCCGAGGAGCTCTACGGACAGGCTGATATGCTCAAAAAGATGGTTGCAGCATTCCATGTTGATAGCAGGAAGGGCGGCGCAGCACCGGCTCAGAGAAAGCCTGCAGTACCTCCGCAGCTGCCTCCTAAAAAGGAAGATGTAGTTATTACTTTGGATTTTGACGACAACGACAAATACTAAAGCAATCAGGGCATAAAAAAATAATGCACGAGGTAAATACCTCGTGCATTTTTTTATTCAAACAGGGACCAGATATCCGATGAAGCCTGCGAGAACTGCCAGCAGGCGGTTCCTGCGAGGTTATAGCTCTTTGCGAGCTCGAGCCTGTTTTTAATTGATGTACTGTCTTCTATCCAGATTTTGGCCGTGCCGGTGGAAGTGGCATATTCGGCGTAATTCTGTTTTTCTTTATCCAGATATGTCGTTACCGCATTGTTAATCCTGAGGGTATTTTGCACGGTTGACATGGTTGCCGAAGATTTTGAAACTATATTGCCGCTGCCATCCACAATCCAGATTCTGGTGTAGAGAGGAATGCCCATCAGAAGCTTCCTTGAAGGAACGCCTTCGTCTATGCAGCCCTTTACGGCCTTTTCAACCCATGGAAGCGATGCAATCGAGCCTGCTGTTTTGCTGCCGCTGTAATGCTCGTCATAGGTCATTACGGCGAGATAATCGACGTAATTTGAAAGAGTCTTTCTGTCATATTCTACGGTCCACGAAGCAGGTACCAGAGTGTCTATCGAGAGATTTAATCCCTGGCGCTCGGTGTAGCGCCTCATCTTCTTTGTGAAAGCTGTCAGCCCGTCTCTGTCCGCATCGGTCACATCCTCGAAATCGATGTTAATTCCATCTGCATCATAGATGCAGGAATAGAGGATGTACTGAGCGACAGCCCTGTTTTCTATGCTGCTGTCTGCAAACATTGCGGTTGTGAACTTTGTGGAGCCGCTGGCGCTCATGTTGTTTGTAATGGTTGCCCAGACCATGTAACCCGCAGAGTGGGCGAGGTCGGAATAGCCTCGGTCACCGCTGTTTGTGACGTTTCCTCCGTCGTTAACCTTTAGGCGGAACCACGTCGGAGCGAGTATATCTATGCCGGATATTGCTTCCGGTGCCTGCGGAGTAACTTCGCTTACATACTGCCAGACCAGATTGATTCTGTCGTTTGCCTTTTGGACAAACTTTGTCTTTTTGGCTGCGTAGAAATCAACTGATGACAGGTCTATGTCCTCGGTGGCGATGCTGCCGCTTAGGACGTAATAGAGGTTGCCGTCATAGTCGCTGATTATGCTGTAGTTGTCTGTCGTGCCTTCGATGTAGACGCGCTGGCCCTTTTTCAGTGTAAGCCTTTCATCGGAGACAGAATCGAGAGACGGCACAGCGACTGCTTCGTCAATGCAGACTCTTGCGACGGTCTCTTTGCCGGTCAGTTCGCGCAGCTTTATGCTTTTGCCGGACAGACTGTAGTCGAGCTTGAAAAACTGCGACATGGCATTGATTGAAAAGCAGAGCTCGCTGTTCAGCGTTTTCAGCGGTATTGTAATTGTGCCGGCGTTTGCTTTGACAAAGTCCGTAACGGTATCATCCGCGAGCATGATGTTTTCTTTGGAAATATCAATTAAAAGCTGCTTGTTCTTTTCATCGAGGCTCACACCGTTGTTTTTGCAGTATGTTCCAATCATGCTGACAGGCAGATAAACATTGCCCTTGGTGTAAAAACCCGTTTCGGATATCTTTTTGCCGTCAACATATATGGAATAGCTGTCATATGAATCTGCCAGAGCGGTAATGCCCGCAAACGGCAGGGTGAACATTACCACAGTCAGAAATATAATAAAGATTTTTTTTCTATTCATTTTTGTCCTCCCCCTTTTCGACTTTTTTATTATAATACAAGCAGTGGCCTTTAGGCAAGAAATTGCTTTGAAAAGCTTGAAAAAATCGCATTTGTTCTTTATAATAATAATGTTATGGACAAATTTAAAAACATACTTTCAGAGAATAAATTTATACTGCTGCTTGCAGCTTTTGTAACCGCAAAGTTCTTCATTTTCTATTCAATGATGGGGGTGAACTCTTACTTTTCCATGGTCGTCCTAATCAGCGTGGGACTGACGGGAATCTTTTTCAGCATATTCGGACGGAAAAAGGGGCTTGCGGCATTTCTTTATCTGCTGCTTTCGGGTCTGATGTTTGCGGATGTAACATATTACAGCTATTTCGGCAAATATCTTTCAGTGGCCATGGCAGGTGCAGCCGGTATGGTCGGCACCATTACCGAATGTATAGAAGAGGTAATGCGTCCGGCAAATTTCTTGATGTTTGCGGATGCGTTAATAATCATAATCTTTATGATTGCATCCCGCTGCGTACGCAGGTACAGAATTAACAGAGGATACATTTTGCCTCGCCCGGAGGAAATCAGAAAAGAAGCGGCAATCGTCGAGGCACTCGGCAGCTTCTTTGCGTGGTGCAGACGTGTTGATGCATTCTGCACGATGGTTTTTGACGCCGTTACTACACTGCCGCCGGAAAATCCTGCTCCGAAGCCGCCTGTTTCGGAAGAGGAGGCAGCAGCACGCCGCACAAGGCGTGACGGCAGGCGTCAGGTGATTGCGAGAATTATAGCATTTGCGCTTGTTGTGGATATAATCATTACGACAGCAGGCTTTAGCGATTTTTCGCTTTCAATCAGAAATCAGGAGTTTTTCACTTATCATCTGCACGACCTGTTTTCGTCATTTGCGGATTCAGACGACGGAGACCTTACAGCGTTTGAGGATTCCTACAGGATGGAAAAGGACGGTCCTCTCTTTGGGGTTGCAAAGGGCAGAAACATTGTGTACATCCAGATCGAGTCCTTTATGGACTTTGTAATTGGCAGAGAATATAACGGCCAGGAGCTCACTCCGAATTTGAATGCCCTGATCAGCCGTGAAGATACGGTTTACTTCGATCATTTCTACCAGCAGGTGGGCAGCGGAAATACTTCGGACGCAGAGTTTGCAGCAAACAATTCCATTTACGGAACGGTGCTTTCATACACCTATGAGGTTTACGGCAGCAAGAACTATTTCAGGGGAATGCCTGTGCTGCTGGGCGACATGGGGTATGAGACTGCTGTTTTTCATGGATTTCAGGATAAAACCTACTGGTCCAGAGAAGCAGCCTATCCGAACCTCGGATTCGACAGATACTTCGGCGGACTTGTGCATGAAGGTGGCGGCGATTATGTACTGACGGACTGGATGGGCTGGGGAATTCCGGACTCGGACTTCTTTGATCAGACGGCAACCCTGATGAAGGACAATCTGAAGGCGCCTTACTATGCTTTTGTGAACACGCTTTCTAATCATAATCCTTTCAAGATGCTTGATAAATATCGTTTTATTGAGGTCGAAAACGATTTAAAGGATACAACTGTGGGTAATTACCTGCAGAGCATTGCATATACCGACTATTCCATAGGCGTTTTCCTCGAGAGATTAAAGGAGGAAGGCCTCTATGACAATACAATTTTCGTTATGTACGGCGACCATGCGGGACTTACCCACAGCGCAGACATCGATGAGGGGATGTGCAAAATTCTGGGAACCGACCATTATCCCGACAGTGAGCTTTTAAATGTACCGTGTATAATTCATATCCCCGGCGCAGACCTGGGTGAAGAAAGGACCATATCAAAGGCCTGCGGCCAGCTCGATTTGCTGCCGACTCTGGCTTATCTGATGGGATGGGAAGACCTCGATACGATTTATTTCGGACATAATATGTTTGCACCGGGTGAAGGCTTTGTGGCAGAGCAGACCTTTGTAAAGAAGGGCAGCTTCATAAAGGGCAATATCATGTACGAAATTGCGCTCGACGGCATATTCGATCACGGCAGTGCATGGAATGTGGACACGCTCGAGCCTGTCTCCATCGAAGGCTTGTACGAGGATTACGAAAGATGCATGGCTCTGATAGGCTCATGCGAGTATCTGTTAAAGACCGATGCTCTGCGAGAAAAGTATCTGGGCATTACCACAGAGCAGCAGCATGCGGATTATCCGGATGCGGTTGCCGTAGCAGGATATCCGGACAGCAGCCTAGTTGGAAAAGGCAGCATAGAGGCGCTTGATGAGAGCTACAATGCGGGGCAGAGGCAGATTCTGCTTACGGTGGAATGGCAAAGTGATGAAAAGGGCAATCCTACGGGTATCTATACCATAGATGAGGATACGGGCATGCCGGTTCTCGACGAATATCAGATACTCGAGTGGTTCGGTGACCACGAGGATACGCAGCTTGCCTTCAGGCTTACAGGCGAGAGAATAAACAGCCTTGACAATGTGCGCCTGCTCTTTGGCAATATGGGCGAAGAGGGTAAAAAGCTCGGTAGAAAGATTTTATTCTATGCGGCTGAGACAGACGATGTAACGGGCCGCTATGATGTATTCCTCGATGTTTCGACCTGCAACGGAAATGCTTCGGATATAGAAACCTTTATAAAAACGAATGACATCTGGGCACTGATTATACATGAAGAGGATTTGGACGGACCGCTTGCCAAACTTCGGGCGCTCGGAATCAGAACATATATAATGCATCCGTCGGGAATTATGGATTAGATATTTAAGAAATATGGATTTAATAATCGTAACGGGCTTTACAGCCCTGGTACTGATCAATTTAATATTTCTGGCGCTGCTGCTTAGCATGCGAAGCGAGCTTAACAGAAAAATCGAAGATGCGGGCAGGCACGAAGAGCAGCGCATGGAAAACCTGCGCAGGACCATTGACGAAGACCTCAGCAAAATAAACGAGGGCACGCGCAGAGATCTGGAGCTGATGCGCCAGACAGTCGACGAAAAACTGCAAAAGACATTAAATGAGAGATTCAATCAGTCGTTCAAGCTGGTTTCCGACAGGCTTGAAGAGGTATACAAGGGGCTCGGCGAGATGCAAAATCTTGCAGGGAGCGTGGGAGACCTTAAAAAGGTGCTTTCAAACGTCAAAACACGCGGTATCTTCGGGGAAATCCAGCTGGGCGCGATACTTGAGCAGATGCTGTCGCCTGAGCAGTATGACGAAAATGTCGCAGTGGTGCCGGGCTCTGCGGAAAGAGTCGAATATGCCGTAAGCATGCCCGGTGAAGGCGTGCAGCGCGTGTATCTGCCTATTGACGCTAAGTTTCCCGCAGACTACTACTCACGGCTTGTCGAAGCTTATGACAGCGGCGACAGCGTGGAAATC
>DGGP01000172.1 GCA_002392265.1 Firmicutes bacterium UBA3871
TGGTGTTGTAGAGGTATTCAACAACCGGGAAGCCTTCACCATTAGGGTAACCTGCTTCTGCGAGGAGCTGTCTAGCCTCGTCGCATCTTGCCTGGTAGCCTTCGTCATCAACTGTGTAGTAGTCGCCGCCGACTGTTCTGAAGTCGTCGCCTGTAGGATCTGCATCATAGATACCGGCAGGAACATAACCTGTTGCAACAACTTCGCCTCTGCCTGTTACCTGATTGATGATGTAGTTTCTGTCGATAGCCAGTGAGAATGCCTTTCTAACTCTTGCATCGTCGAAAGGAGCTCTCTGAGTCTGGAAGCATACATAGTATGTTCCGATGTATGGGTCAACCTTGAGGTCTCCGGACTGAAGGAGAGCCTGGATTTCATCCTGTGGAACTTCCTCGATGAAGTCGAGCTGACCGTTTCTGAAGCCTGCGAGCATTGCGTTAGCATCGTCCATCAGGTGGAATTTAACCTGTGGAGTTGTGTAAGCGTCTGCATCATAGTAAGCTTCGTTCTTTGACATGAGGATGTAGCCGTTGTGCTGCCATTCTGTCATAACATAAGGTCCATTGGATACATATGTTGCAGGGTCGAATGTCCACTGATCGCCGTACTCTTCAATGATGTCCTGTCTTACCGGGAAAGTTGCCGGGAATGCGCAAATTTCCTCGAAGTAAGGGCAATCAACCGAAAGGTTAACTACGAAAGTATGCTCGTCAGGAGCAGAGATTTCGAGCTGGTGATTTTCATAACCTGCTACCATGTCAACCATGTATTCATAGTCTGCTGCTGTATCAGGATTTACCAGTCTGTTCCAGCTGTAAACGAAATCGTTTGCAGTTACAGGCTGTCCATCGGACCAAGTTGCGTTCTCTCTGATGTGGAAGGTCCAAGTAGTACCATCAACATCCCAGGATTCTGCCATGCCCGGAACGAGAGTAGCGTTGCCTTCGCCATCGTTAACCCACTTGATGAGGCCTTCGAAAGCGTGCTGAATCATGATTGCACCGTCAACTGCAGAGTTGAGTGCAGGGTCGATTGACTGTGGCTCGGAAGCGAGACATACGTCTACAATACCGTCGCCGGAAGCTGCTCCGCCATTGTCTGTGTTGCCGCCGCACGCTGCAAAGCTAAATACCATGCAGAGTGCTAACAGCACAACTAAAAACTTTTTCATAATAATCATTCCTCCTCTATTAGTGCATCCACATGCGAAATGCATATGGAATATTCTAAATCGCGGGTACCTCGCTCCGCGAATTCAGACAATTCAAACTGCTACCATTATACCACCCGTTATAGGATATGGCAAGCAGCAAAGTGGTCGGGTTCAATTTCTCTCCACTCAGGCACTTCCTGCTTGCAACGCTCTGTTGCATAAGGGCATCTGGTGTGGAAACGGCAACCACTCGGTGGATTGATCGGGCTCGGGATGTCTCCCTCGAGCACAATTCTCTGACGTGTCTTGCTGACCTCAGGATCAGGAATAGGTACTGCCGAAAGGAGCGTCTTTGTGTAAGGATGCAGCGGATTGTCGTAAAGCTCACGGCTGGCGCCCAGCTCTACCATGTTTCCGAGATACATTACACCTATACGGTCAGAGATATGTCTTACTACCGAAATATCATGCGCGATGAAGAGATAAGTCAGACCCAGCTCTTCCTGCATGTCCTCGAGCATATTTACAATCTGCGACTGAATTGATACATCAAGCGCCGAAATAGGCTCGTCGCAGACGATGAACTCCGGGTTCACGGCCAGCGCACGGGCAATACCGATACGCTGCTGCTGTCCGCCGGAGAATTCGTGAGGATAACGGTTTGACTGCTCTGCATTGAGTCCTACCGTCTCCAGGAGCTCGTTGATGCGGTTTGTACGCTCTTCCTTTGTTTTGCACATGTTGTGAATGTCGAGAGCTTCGCCGACGATTTCACCTACAGTCATACGAGGGTCGAGCGATGCGGAAGGGTCCTGGAAGATGATTTGCATCTTTCTGCGATAAGGGAGCATCTTTGGCTGATTCTTGCCGTTAGCTCCGTCATAGATGACCTCTCCGTCATATATGATTTTACCGGAAGTAGGCTCGTGAAGTCTCAGAATCGTACGTCCGAGAGTGGTCTTTCCGCAGCCGGATTCGCCAACGAGTCCGAAGGTTTCACCCTTGCGGATAAAGCAGTTTACGGATTCTACTGCCTGTACCCACTTTGCATTGCCTTTTCCGCCCTGAATCGGGAAATATTTTTTAAGGTTCTCTACCTGAAGGAGAACCGGATTGTTGCTTTTGTCTCCGCCTGCCATTTAGTTCCCCTCCTTTTCTTTTGTTGCGAGCAGCCAGCATGCCGCTCTGTGTCCGTTTCCAAGTTCAACTGTAGGAGGCTGCTTGCGCAGGCATATCTTCATGCAGTGCTCGCAGCGTGCGCCGAAACCGCAGCCCTCAGGAGGGTTCAGCATATCTACAGGAGATCCTTCGATAGGAATCAGTCTCTCGTATATCTTTTCATCTACACGAGGCATAGATCGGAGCAGACCCTTTGTATAAGGATGGCTCGGGTTGTAGAAAATATCGTTTACATTACCCTGCTCTACAATCTTGCCCGCATACATTACGGATACCTTGTCACAAATTTCCGCAACTACGCCCAGGTTGTGAGTGATAAAGATGATGGACATCTGAGTCTTTTTCTGAATGTCCTTCATCAGCTCGAGAATCTGTGCCTGAATTGTTACATCAAGTGCAGTGGTAGGTTCGTCCGCAATGAGGAGCTTTGGATGGCAAATCAGTCCCATCGCAATCATTACGCGCTGACGCATACCGCCGGAAAGCTCGTGCGGATACTGCTTGATACGCTTGTCAGGGTTGTTGATACCAACAAGAGTCAGCATCTCGATTGCGCGCTTTTTAGCCTCTTCTCTGCCGATGCTCTTGTCATGGCAAAGGAGAGCCTCCATCAGCTGGTTTCCTATAGTATATACAGGATTCAAGCATGTCATAGGATTCTGGAAGATCATGCTGACCTCGCGTCCGCGGAAATCCTCCATCTGTTTTTTGTCGTATTCGAGCAGGTTCTTTCCTTCGAAAAGGATTTCACCGCCGACTACCTTGCCCGGGCTTGCGAGGAGGCCGATGATGGTGTAAGCCTCTACAGACTTACCGGAGCCGGACTCACCTACAATGCCCATTACTTCGCTGTAGCCCATCTCGTAGGAGATACCGCCTACAGCCTTTACTTCACCTACAGGTGTGAAGAATGATACCTTGAGGTCCTTGACCTCGATTAATTTCTTTTCGTTGTTCATTTCCATGCCTTCACCCCCTATTTCTTAAGACGCGGATCGAGTGCGTCACGCAGTCCGTCGCCTACGAGATTCAGAGAGAGAATCAGCAGTGACAGGATGATTGCAGGAATAATTAATCTGTACGGATATGTATAGATTCCGCCGAGTGCATCGGATGCCATCGAACCGAGGGATGTCATCGGTGCTGCCACGCCGATACCGAGGAATGACAGGAATGACTCAAGGAAGATAGCGGACGGAATCTGCATAGCTGTAGTAACTATAATCTGTCCGATACAGTTTGGCCACAGATGTCTCTTTACGATTCTCTTTGAGCCTGCACCGAGCGCTCTCGCAGCTGTAACGTATTCCTGCTGCTTGAGCATCAGTACCTGACCGCGGATGATACGGGACATTGTAACCCAGTATAAAAGTCCAAACGCGATGAATATCGCAATCAGCGACGGGCCGGTCTGCGCAACCGAATGTGCCAGTGCCGAGTAGCTGGAATTACACCAGTTCTGAATAGGAATCTTGATGGTGATGGAAATCAGCAGAACTACCAGTACTTCCGGAATGGAGTAGATGAGCTCTACTATACGCATCATGATATCGTCCACTCTGCCGCCCACAAAGCCGGAGATGGAACCGTATACAGTACCGATTACAAGTACGATGGCGGAAGCGCAAACACCGACAAGCAGTGAAATACGGCTGCCGTACATTGTACGAAGCATCAGGTCGCGACCGAATTTATCGGTACCGAACGGATGCTGCAGGCTCATACCCAGGTTTTCCTGGCCACGAACCATTGTTGTATAGTCGTTTTCAAAGAAAAGCGGACCTACGAATGCAAACAGAATGATTACGACCAGAAGGCCGAGTGCGAACATTGCCACGGTATTCTGCTTGAATCTGCGAACAGCGTCCTGCCAGTAAGTAACAGGCGGTGCCTTTTCTATAAAGTTCTCTTTTGCTTCGTCCGATGCCAGCTCAAAGTCGTCAGGCAGGAATTCGAAGTTCGGATCGGGGAGTCTGTCCCAGTCCGGCTGAAGAGAAAGCATTCTCTTTAAGTCTTTTGTTGCTTCTGTCATCAGTGCTCGCCTCCCTTCGTAATATCGATACGAGGGTCGATTACCTTGTACAGAATATCAACCACGAGGTTCATAAATATAACGAGTGCCGCCAGGAAAATGGTGGTCGCCATGATGATAGGATAGTCACGGTTAAGTACGCTCTGGACAAAATATCGTCCGAGTCCCGGGATACAGAATACTGTCTCGGCAACGAAACCGCCGGTAACGATACCTGCAGTCAGAGGGCCGAGGTAAGTAACAACCGGAATGAGTGCGTTACGAAGCGCATGCTTGAATATAATAGCCTTTCCCTTTACGCCCTTTGCTCTCGCAGTACGGATGTAATCCTGATTGATTGCGTCGAGCATACTGGAACGGGAAAGTCTGCCGAGGTAGCACATCGGATAGAATGCCAGTGTAAATGACGGCATGATATAGCTGGTCCAGCCGTTAAGACCCATAGTCGGCAGCCAGTGCAGCTTTACGCCGAAGAAAATGAGGAGCAGTGTAGCAACTACGAAGCCCGGTATGGATATACCCAGCGTCATGACCACTCGCAAAAACGAGTCCATCTTTCCTCCTCGATAATATGCCGCTATACATCCCATAGGGACGCCGAATAATACCGCCACTATAACAGCAACTATACCTACCCTGAGTGATACAGGGAACATCTCGATGATAATGTCTGTTACAGGTCTGTTTTTCTGCATCTTTAAGCTGACGCCGAAATCACCGTGAAAGGCATTTACGAGATAGTTCTTCAGCTGAACATGCAGAGGCTGGTCGAGACCATACTTTGCATACAGAGCGTCGAGTACTGCCTGTGACGGAGCCTTTTCGCTCAGGAACGGTCCGCCCGGAACCAGGTTCATGAGCAGGAAAGTAAGTGATGCAATGAGAAGAAGCACTACAATTGCCATAATAATTCTCTTGCAAATGTACTTTGCCATAAAAATTTTCCACCTTTCTTTGCATTAAATGCTAATATGCGTTCAAGTGTATTATTGACACCCGCAAATCGCAGAAAGTCAATATCCCTCCATACACTCTCACAAAAAATATTATAAATGTAAAACTTACGAGGGGCAAA
>DGGP01000069.1:0-4201 GCA_002392265.1 Firmicutes bacterium UBA3871
GTGCGTTCCGTTTTTTTGTATGCAAAAAAGGAGCTGCCGGCGGGGCAGCTCCTTGACGATATCATCAGTAATTCTCGGCGTTTACCTCGAAGAAGGACTGAGGATGAGCGCATACAGGGCAGATGTCGGGTGCCTGTGTGCCGACTACGATGTGTCCGCAGTTGCGGCACTCCCAAACAGTCACGCCGGCCTTTTTGAAGACCTCGCCGTTTTCGATATTCTTGAGGAGCGCTCTGTATCTTTCTTCGTGCTCCTTCTCGATAGCTGCCACGCCTCTGAACTGATCTGCCAGCTCGTGGAAACCTTCCTCGTCAGCCTCTCTTGCCATTCTTTCGTACATGTCGGTCCATTCGTGATTCTCGCCTTCAGCAGCAGCAAGCAGGTTTGCCGGTGTGTCGCCGAGCTCTCCGAGAGCCTTGAACCACAGCTTTGCGTGTTCCTTTTCATTCTCGGCGGTCTTTAAGAAAAGTGCCGAAATCTGTTCATATCCATTCTTCTTTGCAACCGATGCAAAGTATGTGTATTTGTTCCTTGCTTGGGATTCGCCCGCAAAAGCTTCCCACAAGTTCTTTTCTGTCTTTGTTCCTGCATATTTGTTGTTTGCCATAATTCCCTCCTTGATTTTGGTTATTTCACACTTAGTGTAATTTTAACATATATTTTTTGAAAATTCCACTAATTTATTGCAAAAGGCTGCTGACTGCTGACAAATTCCACATATGCCTTTTCCGCGTCCGAAAGCCCTGTCGGATGGTAGCCGATTCCCCTGAGATACTCAATTGAAGGTGTAAGCCGGCGTACCACCAGCTCGTCAGACATGTCCGAAGCAACCGCCTCCTCCTGCAGGAGCGCCACATAAGAGCCCGACTCCGCAAGGGTTTTGGCTATGCTGTAGCTACTGTACCGGAACTCCTTGTTATAGCCGAGTACGCTGTAGAACTTGTCCTCGATGAACTCCTGAAACAGCGTGTTGTGAGGCGGGATTACGACATTTTCATCCTTTAACTCCTCAACAGATATCGTTTCCTTTGCGGCAAGCGGATGATTTTTGCTGAGGCACACCTTTATCTCGCCCTTCGCCACAGGAAGAAATTTGAATGGGAGCGAAGCCTGATCCGTAGAGGTCAGCATGCCGGTCAGGAAGATTTTGAATATGCCCTGTTTGTACATCTGGACCAGCGCCGATGTCAGCGACTCCATCGTTTCTATGTAAAACTCCGGGTGGAGATTACTGAAATCGTGCAGATGGTCATTGATTTCGTACAGCATCAGACTTTCCGGCAGGCCAATCAGCATAGTGAGGTTGCTCTTTTTAAGGTAACCCTTTCGCCACTCCTCCGACTCTTCGTATTTGGCTACCAGCTCTTCGGCGTATTTTAAATACATACTGCCGAATTTAGTGAGCGAAAGGATTTTCGTTCTGTTAAACAGCGACTCACCAAGCTCCTTTTCAAGCGCGCGTATGTGCTTTGAAAGCACCGGCTGTGAGATATACAAATTTTCAGCAGCGGTAGTGAAGTGCATCACCCTGGCAAGCTCCGTAAACTCCTTTAAATATGTAATTTCCAATTGTTCTCTCCTTTCCGTTTGAAGGCTAATCTGGGGACAAGGCTAATCTGGGGACAGGCACCAAATTCGCCAAAATTCCAATTTGGTGCCTGTCCCTAAATTAGCTTTATTATACCATATTGGAATGATAAAAGGCATAATTAGAATTGCACAAAGGCACTTTATCGTATTAAAATCAAAGAGTGAGATATAAAAATGAAAGGAGCTAAATTATGGGTAACAGTAAATTTGACTGCGTAGTTATCGGCGCAGGTCTTGCAGGCATGTCTGCAGCCATTACGGTTGCACAGGCCGGAAAGAAAGTACTGCTTCTCGATCAGCACAACCTGCCGGGCGGATGCGCTTCCTCCTTTGTCAGAGGGCGTATCGAGTTCGATGCTTCGCTGCACGAGTTCTGCGGACTCGGAAAGCCGGGCAACTGGGCTCTTCCGGGCAGAATAATGATGGAGCAGCACAATCTCGATGTTGACTGGATCTGGATTTCTGAAATGTATCGCTGCATAGGCACTACCCGCAGCGGAAAGCATTTTGACATCACTCTTCCTACAGGAGTTGAAAATGTCATCAACAAAATAGAAGAAGTCGTTCCGGGCAGTAAGGAGCCAATGCGCATTTTCATGGAGCTTGCAAAGGAATGTGTAGAGGCAAACGACTATTTCTCTGAGCATATGTCGACCGTAAAAAAGGATGGCTTCCTGAAGACCGACAGCATGTACTTCATGAAGAATTTCTCGAACTTCTTAAAGGTTGCAGAGCGTCCTTTCAACGACGTAATGAGAAACATCGGAATGCCTGAAGATGCAATCGATATTCTCGATGTTTACTGGACTTACATAGGCGCGGATTACTCAAAGATGAGCTTTGTTCATCAGGCTTGGATGTTCTATATGTATGCGGCCTATGAGCCGACTATCAACCGTGACAATGCGCACGGACTTTCGATGGCCTGCATAGAGAGATTCAGACAGCTTGGCGGCGAGCTTTGGCTGAACACAAAGGCTCACAAGGTTTGTGCCGACAAGGATGGCAACATCACCGGCGTGCTTACCGATGTGGGCATGGTTGAGACAAACTATGTAATCGCAAATGTAAACCCTGAAATTGCTTATAATAAACTTCTCGACGAGAACATAAAGGTTCCGCCTCGCGAATACAAACGTGTAAATGCTGAAAAGCACGGCATTCGCTTCTTTAACGCATATGTTGCCTGCAACAAGAGCATCGAAGAGCTCGGAATAAAGGATTATACAATCTTTATGCCGGGATCGTTCGACAACGCAAAGAATATAAAGGATTCAAAGTCCTATGAGGACAATACTCACAGCGTAGTTGTCATCTACAATGTGGTAAATCCTGACGCTTCACCAAAGGGCACCACCGTAATGACTTTCACCATCTGCTATACAGAGGATGTTTGGGGCGATTTCTCACAAAGAGAGTATGTGCACAAAAAGCAGGAGCTTTTCCAGAAGGTTATGGACAACTTCGAAAAGGATACAGGCATCATTATTCATGACTGCATCGAAGAAATCGAGCTGGCTACACCTTGGACATTCGCTCATTTCCTGGGCACACCTGAGGGCACGACCTACGGCTACATGGTGGACGACTGGGATACAATGCTTTCACGCCTCATGGCAATCAGAAAAGACCAGCCTATAAAGGGCTTCAAAACCTGCGGTGCTGCCGGTGCCAGAGGTGACGGTTACAACATGACCTACACCAACGGTAACGATATCGCAAAGATTATTCTGGAAGAAATGGAGGGAAAGTAAGATGTCGAAAGTGAAACTCAAGAAATACGGTCTGAAGGACATAATCTATTTCACTAACAAACCAAAGGAACGTGAAAGACACATTCAGGAAGCTTCCTCCAAGAAAACAGCCGCAACCTTCAGTGTAAACGAAAAGGCTGCGGAGCGTCATCCCGACGAGCAGGTATTTATAATTGATGCGGTTAAAGATCACGGCAAGGGCGTAAAGACCTACACTCTCAGCAAAAAGGACGGCACCAACCCTGCATTCTTCCGCGCAGGCCAGTATGTCGTAATTCGCCAGGAAATCGAAGGCAAGTTGATTGCAAGGCCTGTTTCCATGAGCTGCGGTCCTGCAGAGACGCTCGAGGGAAGGCTGGATGTAACTGTAAAGAAAGTCGAAAACGGCTTCCTTTCAAAATATATAATAGACAACTGGAAGGTCGGCGACGAGGTAAAAACTTCAGGACCTCAGGGCCTCTTCTACTACGAGTTCTTCCGCGACGAGAGGCATGTCGTAGCCTGCTCCGGCGGTAGCGGAATCACGCCTATTCTTTCTATGGCACAAGCCATTGCAAGCGGCGATGAGGATTTCAAACTCACTATCCTCTACGGTTCCAGAACAAAGGGGGACATTCTCTTCGCAGATGAATTTGCAAAGGTAATGAAGGAAACCGACAAGGTTAAGCTGGTAAACGTCCTTTCGGACGAAGAACCTGCCGCAGCAGAAGAGGACGGCTTCCTCTTTGAAAAGGGCTTCATCACTGCAGAGCTCATAAAAAAATATGCCGGCAGTGAGCCTTTTTCACTCTTTGCATCAGGTCCGCAGGCAATGTACAACTTCCTCGACAAGGAAGCTGCAAAGCTAAACCTCGACC
>DGGP01000069.1:4244-13226 GCA_002392265.1 Firmicutes bacterium UBA3871
CGACCTCAAGCACTATCGCAAGGAAATCTTCGGCTCCATCAAAGAGCCTTGGACACTCCCGGGCTATCCGCAGGAAGCGAAGGACAAGGTTTTCAATCTGAAGGTAAAGATGTGCAATGAAGTATTCGACATCCCTTGCAACGCAAACGAGAATATGCTCGTTGCGCTTGAACGAGCAGGCATTGCGGGTCCGAACAGATGCAGAGGCGGCGTATGCGGTTGGTGCCGCAGCCGTCTGGTAAGCGGAAACGTTTACATTCCTGAAATCACGGACGGCAGGCGCAGCGCGGACAAAAAATTCGGATACATTCATCCGTGCGCAAGCTTCGCTCTCTCCGACTGTGAAATCGAAGTTCCAAACAGAAAATAACTTTTCTACCTTGCGCCTCTACCACGGCGCAAGCCCCTGCAGGCAAGCACCCCTCGCCTGGCAAACAGGCATGTCTGCAGGGGATACACACAAAAAGGCTCCGGCAGTTTTGCCAAAGCCTTTTTTATTCACATCTATAAAATGTATGCTTGCTCTTTCCGCTTTTCTTTGACTCGTACATGGCTCTGTCCGCCATTTCAAAGAACTTTTCCCTGTTTTCGACCGATGAGCCGTGCACAATTCCAACGCTTACGGAAACTATCGGAAGCCCATCCGACACATCCGCGAGTTCTTCATTTATCCTTTTGATTTTTCCTGAAACCAATGCCTCATATGAAGTGTCCATATCTACCATGAAAACAACAAATTCGTCGCCTCCTATTCGGCATATATAGTCGTCCGTGCGGAAGTTTTTCTTTAAAACCGACGCAAGCTTTATGAGTATCTTGTCTCCCGTTTCGTGCCCGTATGTATCGTTAATTTCCTTGAAGCTGTCGCCGTCAAACAGCATCATATATGTACGGGACAAATCCACAATAGGCAGCACAAGGTCATACCCGGCTCTATTGTAAAGTCCGGTCAGTTCATCATGCAAGGCCTTGAATTTAAGCTTGTCAAAGTTTTTCGCATGGGCATCTCTCATGCGGTTATATGTATGCGCCAGATATCTGAACTCCTGCGAGCCGGATTCCTTGATAGGGTTTCCTTTTCTTACTCCATCTACCGCCTTTAATATCGGGCGTATTCCAAGGTATGCCGTTATCCACACAATAAACAGGGTTCCTATCGTCTGAAATATAATAACCAGCCTCAACTCACGCAGCTCTTCGGTAAAGTTCGCAGCTGCTGAATTTTGCGCCTCGTATGTAGCAAAGTCAATCTCTTCAAGGCTTTTTTTCATGCTTTCGCGAATACTGTTTTTCTGCGCGTAATATTCATCGTCAAGCACCATTTCGGTTGCAAGAGCCATCTTTTCTCTCCGCGAAAGAGCTTTATCCTTGTCAGAAAGCTCTACTTCCTTGAGGGCTTCAGGGTAATTATTGTACCCTTTTGCAGCCACCACAAGCTTCATCGCATAGTATTCACGCTGCATTAAACCCTTTGACTCCTCAAATGCATCCATCAGGTTTTGAAGTGCTTCAGGCTTTGCCTGCGCCGCACTCATTTTGGAAATTGCTTCTTCACGACGGTTTTCCTCAAAGGCTTCGTTAAAATATTCCTCCATGAAACGGCGATCGCCATTTACAGCAAAACGCTGCACTCTTTCCGTCAGATAGTCCGAAGCGTTTAAAAGCTCGTGAGCCGCTTCTGACAACACCATATGCGACTCAACCACATCCGTCATCTTGTTAAATATGGACGTGATTTTCATTGTGTTATAAAAAACAAAAGCAAAAATTAAAACTGCCGCAACAATGATGAACACAAAAACCTTCCTAAGCGAGATTCCCCCCTCAGACTTTAAGACTTTATTCATAACAACAACTCATTTCAATAAAATTCGCTTTCACAAAGCAAGTCTTTCTAATTCTATCATAAAAGCCGCATGAGCAAAAGCGTTCTGTGCGCAAAAAAAAGTTCCTTTTTTGTCTTTTGGCTGCTAAAGCATCCTTGCACTACCGTAGTGATGCATAAATAAAAAGCCGGCTGATTACCTGGCCGGCTTTCTGATCAGAAAAATAAGTATCAATGCTATAACCGCAAATCCGATTATGAAGAAAAAGCTCCTCATATAATCTCCGCCGCCGCAAAGAGGTCCGAGATAGGATGCGAAAATCAGGTTCATGTTCATGAGGCTGAAGTTCACTCCGTAATTGCTGCGGCCAAAGAAATATGCCGTAAATGCCGAGTTTGTCGGTGGAACGCAGCCATAGCTCATTCCAATCAGCACAAAGCCCACTATCAGCAGCGCATAAGACTGAGATTTCATGCAGCTGATAAACACAAGTGCCGCAGCCAGGAACATCACATCCGTCATCAGCATCGTCACGCGATAGCCGAACTTGTCGTAAATGATTCCCACCAGCACTCTGCCGACGCCGTTAAATATCGACACTATACCCGCTATTGCGGCCGCTTGCTTCAAATCGCCGCCCGTAATATGCTGTGCGAAAGGCGCCGCATCGTTGATAATTGCAAGCCCCGCAGCTGAAAGAACGATAGACCACGCGAAGTAAACCCAGAAGTTTCTCCGCTTTACCATCTCCTTCGGAGCAAGCTCTTCAACCGCCTGCACTACATTCTTTGAGCCGGTTATCATACTCTCCACAAACTCTTTGCTTGCCGCCTTTAAAAGCATCATCGCAACAAGCACGATTATGGCAAAGACTATGCCGAATATGACAAAAGTCGGTCTCCAGCCCAGCTTTTCAATCATTACCGCGCCGAGCGTTCCCAGCAGCATGCCACCAAAGCCAAAGCCCATCAGCGCTGTTCCCGAAATAAAGCCCTGCTTGTCCGGGAACCACTTTACAAGTGTTGTGATGGTCACATTGTAGCCGAGGCCTACGCCAAAGCCGCAAAGCACGCCATAAGTGAGGTAAATGCCTAAAAGCGAGTTGATACGAGACGCAAAAATAAAGCCTGCAGCCAGGCAAATTGCGCATAAAATCATCGTGGCTCTGTGTCCTTTTTTGCCCGTAATGAGTCCGCCCACAAAGCCGCCCAAGCAGAACATCATCATTGAAATTGAAAAGGTTACGGATGTTTCTGCTTTGGTCCATCCGAACTCCGCTTCAAGAGGCGCTCTGAAAACGCTCCATGCGTAAATCAGGCCCAAAAACAACATCAGTACCACTCCGAGCACGAGGTAGAACCACCTTTTCTTTTTAAGTGCTTCAAAGTTTGACATTTTATATTCTCCTTCTATTTCATCTCTGTATCATATGATATAATACTTTTAAAATTTTTTCTATAAAATTTTGCAAAATTTCATTTTTCATGTTTGCATATGCTAACAAGATGGTATATATAAATCGTGGTGAACAATAATTTATAGTTTTGCACATGCCTTCTTAAAAAGTTTTAAATGAATCTCCCTGCGCTATCGCAGGGAGGTTTGTTTTATTGTTTTTTTAATATATTACCTATTGACTTTCTTGCGATAATGCGTTACTATGATAAAGTGCTAATGCGTAAAAGTCGTAAGGAGGTAAAAACAATGACTTTGCAAATCAAAGACGAACAGGGAAAAGTTATAATGGAAAAGGAAGTTGCTATTTACAACAACATGTTTGAACTCAAGGTTGAAGATCTGAAGCAGCTTACCGAAAAAGAAACCGCACCGGCTGTAATCGGCGCGTTCCACTAGCCATGGTTGCCCATCATAGCAGGCCGGCTGCAGGCAGAAAAGAATATGCAGCAGTAAAGTAAAAAGCGAATCTGACAGTTTATGACAGATTCGCTTTTTTTGGCTTTAACCGGTAAATAGTTTTTAAGGTGGAATCTTAACTCAGTGATGCCCCCAGCTTTTTGCACTCTTCTGCTGCAGCATCATCAGGCTCGTTGTTGGCAATAACGGTTCCTACAACATTTACACCACTGTCCTTGCAAGTCTTTTCCCAAGAATTCATCCACTCTCCGGTTCCCCATCCGTAAGAACCGAAAAGACCGACCTTCTTGCCGGAAAGACTCGGAAGACATTCATCAAACATAGGCTGGAATTCGCCTTCTTCCAAAACTTCATCTCCCATTGCTGGGCAACCGAATGCGATTGCATCATAGCTCCCAACCTTGGAAGAGTTGAAATCTGCGCATCCCAGGACCTCTGCCTGAGCTCCTGCTCCGTTAATTCCTTCTGCCACAAGCTTTGCCATTGCTTCTGTGTTACCTGTACCACTCCAGTAAACTACCGCTACTTTGCTCATTAATTTTTTCCTCCTCTAAACAACCAGTTTTTCAATAGATGTGCCGCGAGAATAATAATCTCTGTAAATGCGCGTGCACTTATTGAATTTCTCAAAAGTAGCCTTGGAACTCTCTACATCGCCGTAAACCTTCCAATGCCCGACGTATTTTTCTTTCTGTGCGTTGTTTTCAATAAACCCTCTGACATCCTCTGCGGGATATCCCAGAAAAACACCTATTTCATGCGGAAATTCATTTGAATCCTTAAGTCTTGAAATGAGTGTATTTAAACACTCCGAAGCCTTATCGGATTCATATCTTTTCCCCGCCAGAATTTCACGAATATCTTCCGATTCGAAATCCTTTTGCAGTTTGTCCGGGCGGTACACATAAATCAGTACCCTCGAATTCCAAAACTTGATAGGCACTATTACGACACCCTTCGGACTGAGTTTAGTGTTAAGATCATTAATTTCATTAAATAACTCTTCCACATCCCCACAATAGCAGGAAAACATATTTCCTGTTTTAAGCCCGGCTAAAGTAGGGGAACATTTTTCAATTAAAAGTAATTCAGGCATATGTGACTCCAAGTGATATTTTTGTTAGCTATAGCTAACACGCTATCTTCGAAAAACCGCAGCGGACTGCGGCTTTTCACTGATTTGGTATTGATAGGTAATCGTGTTAGCCTGCGCTAACTACACTTATATTACCATAGCCCTTTTCTTTTTTCAAGGGTATTTTCAAATTATTTTCCCCTATTTTTTTTATATTTCTCCTGCCTTGTGTTTTTCAATGGCCTCGGTCATTCTCTTTAAGCCTGTCTCAATGATTGAGCGAGGCATAGCCAGATTCAGACGAACATATCCCTTTGCATTTCCCACAAAGAGGGAGTCGCCACCTTCAAGCAGTACGCCTGCATTGTTTGCGAAGAAATCAGGTAAGTCTTCGATATCAGGAACACATTCTCCGAGGTTTACCCATGCGAGATAAGTTGCTTCCGGAATATACATCTTTGCTGCAGGCAGGTTTTTCTCGATGAAGCTCTTTACGAATTCAAAGTTTCCGTCAAGATAAGCTCTGAGCTCCTGAAGCCATTCATAACCATAGTCATATGCTGCTTTAGCGGCTGTAAGCGAAAGCGTATTTACCATGCCGAAAAGCTTGTCTCTGTCCTTGAATTTTTCGCGAAGCTGCTTGTCCCTGATTATAACGTTGGAGAATGCGAGACCTGCCATGTTAAAAGTCTTTGTAGGGGCCGAGCACGTAATGAGCTTTTGGTAGCCTGGCATAATCTTTGCCATTGGAATGTGTGTCTTTCCTACGCGCAGCAGGTCGCAGTGAATTTCGTCGGATACGATCCAAAGGTTGTATTTTTCCACAATCTCAGCAACGCGCTTTAACTCTTCTTCTTTCCAGATGCGGCCTGTCGGATTGTGCGGGTTGCACCAGAACAGCAGCTTTGCGTGAGGATCTGCACACTTCTTCTCGAAATCTTCGTAGTCCATAACGAACTCACCTGTTGCAGTCTTCTTTAGCGGTGAAGTCAATACTTCTCTGTTTGAATATTCGGCGGCGTGCAGGAAATAGCCGTAAGCCGGTGTATTAAGTATAACCTTTTCTTCAGGATTTACGAGAGTTTCTACTATCTGGTAGATTGCAGGAATGATTCCCGGGGTAAAGCAGAGCTGCTCCTGAGGGAATTCCCAGTCGTAGCGGTCCTTGCACCATTTGCTGAAGGATTTGTAATAATCATCTGTATAAACGCCGGTATAGCCGAAAATCCTGCGGTCAACGCGCTTGTGAAGGGCATCCAGGATTTCATTTGCAACACCGAATTCCATATCAGCAACCCACATGCGAACAAACTCTTCATCCTTGTAAGGGAAGACCTTTTCAGGGCCTGCATGGAAGATATAGCCTCTAAAGCCATCTGTGTTAAGGGCGTTCGTGTTTCTGCGATCGATAATCTCATCAAAATTATACATATCTTTGTCCTTTCTGATTTACATCATTCCTACTTTACTCTTTCCGATTCCGACAAAATTTTGTTCTGTTTTTTATGCATTTATTATAGGCTAATTGTTTCGGAATCATCAAGAGCTGATTTGTAGTGTGTAAATGGAAATTTTCCAAAAAAAGTGTCGTCAGAGTGGACTTTTTGGCTCCGAACATGGTATAATTACAAAAAGCAAAAAACACCCCGACAAAAGGGATGATATGTTGATTTTATTGAAACTTAACTCGGGAGGATATGTGAAAATGTCTGAAATCACAGCCGGAATAGGTCACAATATTAATGTTTACAGAAAAAAGAGCGGTCTGACACTGGATGCGCTCGCAGCCATTGTGTGCAAGAGCAAATCCACTCTTTCAAAATATGAAAAAGGCGAAATCTCTATAGATATTGAAACCCTGTATGAACTCGCTGATGCATTTCATATTCATGTGGAGCAGCTGGTTCACTTGCAGAATCACCGCCCCGAAATAGAAATGCCCGGAAAAAGGCCGAACTTCTTCGCGGGCATTGAGCAATTTTACAGTTATCTTTATGATGGCCGCAACCGTTCGATTCTCCGTTCTGTTTTTGATGTCACTGCAAAGGTCGATGAAAACAGGTACAATATCATGATGTACATGAATTACAAGGATCCGGCGCATTATCAGAACTGCGAAACGACATATTCCGGCTATATAGAGCATTATGATGCCATAACCAACATCATTCTGACCAATCAGAACTCCCCTATAGAACAGGCAAGCGCGCAGATTCTCGCATCATACCTTGACTCGGATACCAAATGGGGGCTCTGGAACGGTCTGTCCTCGCGTCCAATGATGCCAATCGCAGCAAAGATGCTGTTCTCAAAAACGCCTCTCAAAGAAAACGACGAGCTCAGACAAAGCCTGACAATTTCCAGAGAGGACGTAAGACTCCTGCGACTTTATAATATGTTTCCTGTAGTTTAAAACTTAACCACTTCCGGCTCTTTTGTAAATGAGCTGAAGGTTGCGGTTGCATCCTTTAAATAAAATACCTCCGTATTTCCGTCATCCTCGGAGTACATTGCCCGAAGATTGGGATATGCATCGAGCATTGCCTGCCTTGCTTCTCTGCGGTCATCTTCAATCAGCTTCCCTGCAACGCGAAGCCACTCGCCGCTTTTGAATGCGCAAAGCTCCACCTTTGGATTCGCATGAATCTGCTTTGATACATCCTTTACCTTACCTGTCTGAATGTAGAGTTTTCCTTCGAAAACATTTACCGTTCCAAAAGGCCTGACACGCGGCTGATCCCCATCAACTGTTGCAAGATAATAAGTTTCAGCTTCCTTTAAAAATTTTGCTACACGTTCCATAAGATCCTCCTTTTTATAACACATTTTGACCTTCAAGATATGTTTTAATTGTTTCCACAAAAGCTTTCGCTCTTTCAATTTGTTCAGCTGCATCTTCTCGTGAAGCAACGAAAAAATCGAGATAATCCGCTTGCTCTCTATTTTCGGATACGACTTTTATAATCTTGGACATTTCCTTTGGAAATATCTCTGTTCTTACGTAATTTTGATTGAAGTGCGCAATTATTCCACTATGCTTGCTACTGTCAAAACCATCGAGAGCAGCAACAGCTCGCATAGCATGAAAAACCGCATAGTATGCTCTGTTCAAAGCATTCTTGTACCTTCCGTTTTCAAACATTATACGAGCGTCCTCAAGGTCTTCCATACTTCTTTCGAATCTGTATTTTGATAATTCTTTTATGCTGCCTTCCATAATATGATTCCTTCCTTATCAAGGTTTTTGTAAAAAGGCAATACCTTCTTCCATCTTAAGTAATTTTCATATTCAATAGGAATGACAGAGAGGGTTACTGCTAAATAAAGCTCATATTCGACTATAACATCCAGCATTTCATCGTGCTTTTCATCTGTTTCGCCGGTTTTTATTATTACTGCAATATCCACATCAGAATCCTGCATCTGTTCCCCACGTGCATATGAACCATAAAGAATTACTTTATATAATGAACCACCATAAATTTCGCTAAGTTGCTTGCTCATCTTATTAAGAGCCCTCATGAGCTCAGGCGAATTTCTGCAAATATCAAACTTCTTTCGCCAATTTCTGTAATTCCCCGAATGCACTCGCCCATCTGCAGGATATGCGACATCCTTAGGGATAAGCCACTGCTTCCCTATTTTTTCACCCCTTATTTTGCCTGCAATAAGCATTCGCCTAATGTTGCCGGGATCTTTTCCATACTTTTCAGCGAATTGCCCAACAGTGTAATAATCTAACATAAGGATCTCCTCCTTTTAGTTAACATTAACACGTTTGCGTGTAATTGTCAATTTTAATGTAAGGCAAATTCTATTTCTTTCAGCGACGGCGTGATTACAGGCTGCGTCTTCAATATTTGTTTCATCTATTTTAACAATTACCATTTTATAATTCTCCAAGCTTCAATAAGCCTATTGATGCTCCATGCAGCATTTGCCGGGCTCGTAGACGGAAGGCGCTCAGCATCTTCTCCGATACGATTTTTTATGTATTTTTTGTAGTATTTTTCCGCAGTCCCACCGTTCACGAATATTTTTTTAATCTGCGCTACTTTGAAAATTACATTCAAATCATTCGGCTCGACATTCTCGATTGATATATCCGATGAGCCTATTATGTCACATGTCTTTATCACATCCCACACTGCAATATGATTTCGCAGCAAAAAAGCTCTTTTCTCTGCTTCACTCTGCGGCACATTC
>DGGP01000147.1 GCA_002392265.1 Firmicutes bacterium UBA3871
ATGGGTACAATGCTCAAATACGGCTCTGAGGGCGCAAAGCAGTTCAATGAGATGTATGTGCTCCATCCGGCTCACGCAAAGGCACATTCCGAAGGCGACATTCATATTCACGACTTCGACTTTTATACTCTTACCATGACCTGCTGTCAGATCGACCTTTTAAAGCTTTTAAAGGACGGCTTTTCGACAGGACACGGACATCTCAGGGAGCCTAACGACATTGCCAGCTACAGTGCGCTTGCCTGCATTGCGATTCAGTCAAATCAGAACGACCAGCACGGCGGGCAGTCAATCCCTAATTTCGATTACGGCATGGCTCCGGGAGTTAAAAAGACCTACAAAAAGCTTTACTGGACAAACCTTGGAAAGCTGATAAATCTTTTCTATGATATTGACGATGCAACCGAAAAGGTAAAGGAAATCGGAAAAACCATCGAAAAGAACGAAGGTGTATATCCTTGCATGGCATGGGACAACAACTACAAGGAGCTCGAAGCAGTAGAACTTGCAAAGTTTATCGACAAGGAAAATATCGAGAAATTCCAGACAAAGGCCACAAAGTATGCTGATGAAGAAATTCGCAGAGCTACTTATCAGGCTATGGAAGCACTCGTTCACAATCTCAATACAATGCACTCCAGAGCAGGTGCACAGATTCCGTTCTCATCAATAAACTACGGAACAGACACCTCTCCTGAAGGCAGACTTGTAATAGAAATGGTTCTGAAGGCTCAGGAAGCAGGTCTCGGACATGGTGAAACTCCGATTTTCCCAATACATATCTTCAAGGTAAAGGAAGGCGTTTCCTACAATCCGGAAGATCCGAACTACGATCTCTTCAAGCTGGCACTGCGCGTATCCGCAAAGCGCCTCTTCCCGAACTTCTCGTTCCTCGACGCACCTTACAACAAGGCTTACTACAAGGAAGGAGATCCGAATACGGAGGTTGCTTACATGGGCTGCCGTACCAGAGTTATCGGAAACATGTACGATCCTACCCGTGAGGTAGTGGGTGGCAGAGGAAATCTTTCCTTCACATCCATCAACCTGCCGAGAATCGCTATAAAGGCGAACGGAAATCTCGAATTCTTCTTTGAAGAACTCGATCGTAAGATTGACCTGTGCATTGAGCAGCTTGCTGAAAGATTCAAGATTCAGTGCTCAAAGAAGGTAAAGAATTTCCCGTTCCTGATGGGACAGGGAGTATGGCTCGATTCCGACAAGCTCGGTCCGGACGATACAGTTGAGGAAGTAATCAAGCACGGTACGCTGACAGTCGGCTTCATTGGTCTCGCAGAGTGCCTAAAGTGCCTCACAGGCAAGCACCACGGCGAATCAAAGGAAGCTCAGTCGCTCGGACTTGAAATTGTCGGCTACATGAGAAAGAGGCTCGACGAGGAAGCAAAGAAGACACACCTGAACTGGTCTCTTATTGCCACACCGGCAGAAGGACTTTCAGGACGCTTCGTTCGCATAGACAAGCAGAAATTCGGCATTATCGAAGGCGTTACGGACAAGGAATACTACACAAACTCATTCCACATTCCTGTATCATTCCCGATCAGCGCATTCGACAAGATCCGCCTCGAAGCACCTTACCATGCACTGACTAACGGCGGACATATTTCCTATGTTGAGCTCGACGGAGATCCGCTTAAGAACCTCGATGCATTCGAACAGGTAGTTCGCTGCATGAAGGAAAACGGCGTAGGCTACGGCTCAATCAACCATCCTGTAGACCGCGACCCGGTTTGCGGATATACAGGAATCATAGATAATGAATGCCCTTGCTGCGGCCGTACAGAGACAGGCGAAGCTGACGGATTTGAGAGAATCAGACGTATCACAGGCTATCTCGTAGGCGATATGAGCAAGTGGAACGACGCAAAGCGCAGTGAAGAAGGCGATCGCGTGGCTCATGGCGTAGAGGGCGGAGAAAATATGGAGCAGATTTAATTTATCATGGATAATGTAATTAAATATGAAAACCAAAATGACGATCTCGGCGAGCTTAGGCTCGCCGGTGTCGTCAGGGAATCAATAGTTGACGGCCCGGGGCTGAGATTTGCGATCTTTTGTCAGGGCTGTCCGCATGACTGCGAAGGCTGTCACAATCCGAAAACTCACGATTTCGAGGGTGGGTATATGTGTCCTGTTCAAAGGATTATGGATGCTATAGATGCAAATCCGCTGCTCGCCGGCGTAACATTTTCGGGCGGAGAGCCTATGTGCCAGCCGGAAGCATTTCTGACAATTGCAAAGGAATGTAAAAAACGCGGTCTCAATATTATGTGTTATACGGGCTACACCTATGAGGAGCTACTTGAAATGACAAAGACGCAGCCTACTATAGGGGAGCTTTTATCACTTCTCGATTATCTGGTGGACGGAAGGTTTGTTCTCGCAGAGCGTGATTTGTCACTGCTGTTTAGAGGCAGCCGAAATCAGCGATACATCGATATGAACAAGACCCGCGAGACAGGAGAAGTAGCGCTTGTCAAAGAAGATTAGGTATTTTGAAAAAAGTGCTTGAAATTGTTGAAGCTGTATGATAAAATATCAATGTTCGCGTGCGAACTGATGAATAGAAATTACAAGGAGGTGCGGTAAAGATGTCAAGAAAATGCGAAATTTGCGGTAAGGGACAGGTTTCCGGAAACAACGTTTCCCATTCCAACAGACACACTAGAAGAAAGTGGAATGCTAACATCCAGACTGTTAAATTACAGGAAGAAAACGGAGCTGTTAGAAGAGCTAACGTATGCACTAGATGCATCAGATCCGGAAAAGTAAACCGTGCCATCTAATTTTCGATAAACGTAAGTAAAGACTCGTCATTGACGAGTCTTTTTTCATACCTTAAAATAGTATTATCGGAGGTTTAACATGCTCGAATTAACTACAGATTTCGGAACGATAACGGTATCAAAAAATGTGATATCCAGAATAATCAGCGAGGCTGTCGATGAGTTTGAAGGTGAGGTTCACCTGACAAACAGAAAGGGAAAGCCTTTAAAACTGAAAAACGAAAACGGTTTTGTCGAAAACTCTTCGGCAATGGATATAAAGCTGAGCGGTGACGGAATTTACATTCGCTTTTTTGTGCTGATGAAAATAGGCATGAGCATTTCAGCGGTAACAAACAGAATGTTTGATTATATTACGGAGGAAATACTTGCCGCAACGGGCATGACTCCCGCAGAGATGGCAATCGTGATAACGGGTATGTACACCAAAGAGATAAAGAACGTAGGAAAGAGAAACATCGAAGTAAAGAGATAGAAAATGGACTTGAGCTCATCCGTAACGGAGATAAAAGGCGTAGGCAGTAAAAAGGCCGAGCTGCTTGAAAAACTGAATATATTCTCGCTAAATGATCTCCTCGCGCACTATCCGAGAACTTACCAGGACAGGACCAATATAAGGCGCATCAGGGAGCTTTCAAACGGAGAAGAAGCACTGATCAGCGGCAGAGTTCTGCGGTCGGTGTTAACCGGAAATCCGTATAAAAAACCGGTTCTGCACATACTCATTGGCGACGGTAGCGGAATCAACCTCGAGGTTATATTCTTTAACGGAAAATGGTTAAAGGACAGCATTAAAATCGGGGAGGAGTATTCATTTTTTGGCAGGGCTGAAATTAAATACGGAAAATATTCGATGCTTCATCCGGAATATTCAAAGGGCGACGCCGAAGGCAGCGAGGCAATTTTACCCATATATCCTCTGACCGAGGGACTCAGACAAAGCGATTTACGCAAATGGGTTCGCGAAGCCTTAAAAACAGTTGCTGATGATGAAGAATATCTGCCCGAGTGGCTGATTAAAAAATATAACCTCTGTGCACACGGCTATGCACTCAGAAACCTTCACTTTCCAAACGACAGGCAAAGCTTTGCCGAAGCAAAGTACAGACTCATATTCGATGAGCTTTTGATGCTTCAGCTGGGAATAATGATTGTGCGAGAGGATGAATCGCATGAAAAAGGCATAGCTTTTTCAAAGGAAAAAAGCGCAGATGAGTTTGTTGCATCGCTTCCGTATTCCTTAACCGGTGCCCAGAGCAGAGTCATAGGCGAGATTATGAATGATCTGGAGTCGACAAAGGCAATGAACCGCCTGGTTCAGGGTGATGTCGGCTCGGGCAAAACAGCCGTAGCTGAAATAGCGCTTTTCAAGGCCGTAAAATGCGGATATCAGGGCGCAATGATGGCTCCGACAGAAATCCTTGCAAAGCAGCATTTCGCTGAAATGAAGCGCATTTTTGAGCCTTTCGGCATAAATGTAGACTTCCTCGGCGGAAATCTGACTGCAAAGGAGAGGCGCGCTGCACTTGCACGGCTTGCTGCCGGCGAGACGGACATAATAGTCGGAACACATGCGCTGGTTCAGCCCGATGTAAAGTTTGCAAATGTGGGGCTGGTTATAACGGATGAACAGCACAGATTTGGCGTAAATCAGAGAAAGCTTCTTACCGAAAAAGGTGATTCGCCAAACAGACTCGTAATGACTGCAACGCCTATACCGAGGACACTTGCGGTAATTCTTTACGGAGATCTCGATATATCGATTATAGATGAGCTGCCACCGGGCAGGCAAAAGGTGACAACAAAGGCGGTAACGGAGAATGGACGAATCAAGGCTTATGAATTGATGCGTTCGGAGGTAAAAAACGGCAGGCAGTGCTATATAGTGGCGCCTCTGATAGAGGACTCGGAAAGCTATGGTGCCAGATCTGCCGAAAGCATATACGAAGAGGTAAAAACGGGCTTTTCGGACATGCGTGTCAGCCTTCTTCACGGTGCGATGAAGCAGGCCGAAAAGGATGACATAATGGGCAGATTTGCATCAGGCGAGATAGATATTCTGATTTCGACGGTTGTAATTGAGGTCGGCATAAATGTGCCGAATGCCACAGTAATGATAATCGAAAATAGCGAACGCTTCGGGCTGGCACAGCTTCATCAGCTGAGAGGCCGCATAGGGCGGGGAAGCCACAAATCCTACTGTGTGCTGGTTCTCGGCTCTGACGGCGAAATAGCGCGTGAGAGAGCCAAAATAATGTGCGAAAGCTCGGACGGCTTTTACATATCCGAGCAGGATCTGAAGCTTCGCGGGCCGGGAGAAATCTTTGGAACGCGCCAGCACGGACTGCCTGACATGAAGCTTGCCGATATGGCGAGACATTCTAAAATCCTTGCTGCATCGCAAAGCGCGGCAAAGGAAATTATCGGCTCGGATAAAAAACTTGAAAAGGCTGAAAACAGCGCACTTGCAGATGCTGTGAGAAGACTCTTCGGAGGCAGCCTAGAGCTGCAGCTTTAACAAAAATTGCCGGAAAGGACAAAAGACTTAAATGAGAATTATAGCAGGAGATTACAAGGGCAGGAGACTGATTATGCCTCCCGATAACAATGTGCGTCCGACGACTGAAAAGGTAAAGGAAGCAATTTTTTCAATGATTCAGTTTGACCTCGATGATGCACTTTGCATAGATGTTTTTGCAGGGATAGGAAATCTCGGACTTGAGGCACTTTCAAGAGGGGCGAGATTCTGCTATTTCTGTGACAGCAGTCGCCAGAGCCTCGAGCTGGTCAGACAAAATGTTGAAATGTGCAGAGCTGAAGAGTATTCGGCTTTGATACAGGGGGACTACAGCAAGACGATTGCAAGCATCCCCGAGCAGGCGGATATAATCTTTTTGGATCCGCCCTACAAAAAGGGTCTGATGCTTGACTGCTTTGAGAAGATCAGAGAAAATGAAAGACTGGCAGACGAAGGAATTATTGTCGCAGAGCACGGTGAAAGGGAGATACTCGCAAATGAAATTTCCGGCTACAGGAAAATTAAAGAAAAGAAATACGGTTCGATAGTAGTTTCAATATATGCTTGAATTTTTATCCTTAATTTGCTAAAATTGAGTGTAATTTAATTTGGAGGCATGTGATGTCCAAAAAGGCGCTTTATGCAGGATCGTTCGATCCCATAACAAACGGTCATTTAGATCTCATCAGGAGGGCTTCAAAGCTTTGTGACGAGCTGGTTGTAGGTGTTGTGGTAAATCCGGGCAAGAACCCGTTTTTTACACTGGAGGAGCGTAAGTCCATGATAGAGGAGGTTACTTCTGATTTACCGAATGTCAGCGTAGGTTATTTTTCGGGGCTGCTCGCGGATTATGTCAACGATAACGGGTTTGACATAGTTTTCAGAGGGCTCAGAGGAACATCCGATCTGGATGCTGAAATGGCTATGGCTCAGATGAACGGCAGGCTCTACAGCCGTGGTGCCGAGACGGTTTTTTTAATGACGGCGCCGGAATATTCGTTTGTAAGTTCCAGCATGATGAAAGAAGTTTTTACATTGGGCGGCAGCATCGAGGGATTGGTACCGGCCGAGGTAATAAAATACATGCAGAGCAAAAGATAACAGGAGGAACAGATGAAGGTTTTAGAATTACTTGATGAAATTGAAGATATAATTGATACGGCGTCAGGCTTTCCGCTTACAGGAAAAATCATGGTAGATGCATCTGAAATCCTGGAAATCGTAAAGGAAATCAGAGTTGAGCTTCCTGATGAAATCCAGCAGGCTCAGTGGATAAAGCAGGAAAGACAGCGTATCCTCGACGAGGCAAAAAAGGAATACGAAGACATTCTGAACAAGGCTCAGCAGCAGGCTGAAGCACTTATCGAAAATGATGATATTGTAATCCGCGCAAAGAAGCGTGCAGACGAGATCATGACAATATCCGAAGAAAACTGCAAGAATTTAAAGATGCAGACATTTGATTATGTTGACGGTATTTTGTACAGCTTTCAGGAAAAGATGGACCAGCTTTCAGCCGTATATCTCGGTGATATGATAGGCAATCTTGAAAAGAGCTTTGAAACAATTAACGCAACTCTTTCCGAGAACAGAAATGAAATCAAAGAGATGGCCTATCGCGCTCAGGCTGAGGACTAGTCAGATAATAACCGGTATATAAAGGTCGCAAAAGCGGCCTTTTTGTTTATGTATTTGAAGTTAAAAGGGATTATTTTATAGGTGCCGTAAAATGACAGACATAAAGATAAATGCGACGGGTGTGATTGCGGAATTCAACCCTTTCCACAACGGGCATAAATATCTGGTAGCCAAAACCAAGGAGGAAACGGGAGATGCACCGGTAGTTGCCGTTATGAGCGGTAGCTTTACCCAGCGCGGTGAGATTGCTGTTTCGGATAAATATTCGAGGACAAAAATGGCTCTGCTTTCGGGAGTGGATCTCGTGGTTGAGCTTCCGACCATGTTCATAACCGCAGGCGCCGAAAGCTTTGCGGCAGGCGCAGTGTCGATAATAAAAGCTATGGGACTAAAGAATATCGCCTTTGGCAGTGAAAGCGGAGAGCTCGATAAAATGCGTACTCATGCAAAGATGCTTGCAGAGGAGCCGCCTGAGTTTAAAGAGGCGCTGAAGAGAGGACTGAAGGAAGGCCTTTCTTTTGCCAAGGCCAGAAGCCTTGCTTGCGGTATTAATAAAAAGCAGGGTTCAAATGATATTCTTGCAACCGAATATTTGAAGCAGATGATTATTCAGGGTGCGGATATCGAGCCTGTCTGCATAAACAGAATGGGTGGAGAGCATAGGGACGGCCGCGTTCCCAATATTGGAGAGTATGCCTCCGCTACAGCTATACGCAAAAATATTGAATTGATGATAGAGCCTGATAACCCTAAGCTTTCAAGGTTTGTCCCTGCCGAAACAAGAACTGTTTTTGAAGAGATTGCCCCTAGTTTTAAGCCTGAACTTAACGACTGCTATACTGCACTTCGCATAAAGCTGCTTACCATGTCCGAAGAAGAGCTTGAGGGCATGCTCGGAGCAGGAGAGGGAGTTACGAATAAACTCAGGGCGGAGCTCAGAAATGCTTTCATAGTGGATATGCTCACGGAAAGAGTATTATCAAAAAGATATACGGAAAGCCGGATAAACAGGCTGTATTTGAACATTCTCATGAGCCTGAAAAAAAGTGACTACAGAGAGCTGGCAGATGCTTATTTATCGGGCGAAAGCAGATATGCGAGAGTTTTGGGCTTTACAAAGAGAGGGGCAGAGATATTGCGCAGAATCAAAGATGAAAGGGCCCACGAAATCCGTATCATCACAAATATCAACAAAGAGGCTGAGCTGCTTGATGAAAGGGCGCTCAGAATCCTGTATTACGACATTTTGTCAAATGACATTCTGAACATGACAACAGGTAGAATGTTGGATGAATGCTCCGATTATGTCAGGAAGCCGATAATAGTATAAGCTCTTGATTTTTTAGTCATGCTTAGGTACAATTATAAGGTCGGGGTTTGGTTTTAAGTTATTAATCAATTTAATCAATATACAATTTTTTATTCAAAACAAGTATGGAGGAATATCATAATGAAAGTATTAGTTATTAACTGCGGCAGCTCCTCATTAAAGTATCAGGTTCTCGATATGACAAATGAGGCTCTTCTCTGCAAAGGTTTAGTAGAAAGAATCGGCATTGAAGGTTCCGTTATCACACACGAAAAGATCGGAATGGACAAGTTCAAGCTCGAAACTCCGATGAAGAACCATAAAGAAGCTATCGGTCATGTAATCGATGCACTGCTCGATGCGGACCACGGCGTTATCAAGTCAATGGACGAAATCGGCGCTGTAGGTCACAGAGTAGCACACGCAGGAGAATATTACAACAAGTCCGTACTCCTGACACCAAAGGACATCGAAAACCTCGAAAAATGTATTCCGCTGGCACCTCTTCACAACCCTGCAAACCTCACAGGCGTTGCAGCTTGCCAGGAATTGATGCCGGGAACCCCTATGGTAGGTGTTTTCGATACAGCATTCCATCAGACCATGCCTGCTGAAAGCTATATTTATGCAATCCCTTATGAATACTATGAAAAGTACGGCGTTCGCAGATACGGCTTCCACGGAACATCCC
>DGGP01000136.1 GCA_002392265.1 Firmicutes bacterium UBA3871
TCACAATATGGGCTTTATCACCATCGATTATCTGGCTGAAAAGCTCGGCATCAGCGTGAACAAAATCAAGTTCAAAGCCCTGACCGCCGAGACGGTATATAACGGCCAAAAGATAGTTCTTTTAAAGCCTCAGACATACATGAACCTCTCCGGAGAATCCATCAGAGAGATTGTACAGTTTTACAAGCTGCCGCCCGAAAATCTGATTGTAATCTATGACGACATAGACCTCGACACGGGTAAAATTCGGATTCGTGCAAAGGGATCGGCCGGTACGCACAACGGTATGAGGAACATCGTATTCCAGCTGCAGACCGATGAATTTCCGAGAATCAGAATCGGAATTCGCGGAGGAATGTCGGAAAAGATGCAGCTGAGGGATTTTGTTACCGGAGGTTTTACAAAGGAAGAGGTGCCACTCCTCGAGGACGCTGTTTCGCGCGCAGCAGATGCTGTGCTTTGTTATGTCAGCGAAGGCATAAACACGTGTATGAATAAATACAACGTTCGCGATAAAAAACCGAAGGAACCAAAAGAGGAAAAGGATGAACAAGCGACCGATTAATATATCAGGCATATCCGAGAGCAGAGTCGCTCCGGTGGCTGCCGATAAAGCAAAATCAAATGCACAGGCCCTGATCATAGTCTCCAGCGCCACCAGGGCAAAGAGACTGGCTGAGGACCTTGCTTTTTTTGCCGATAAAAGAATATATGTCGTACCCGAAGAGGAAGGTGTCTTTCTGCATTACGAGGCGAGGTCCAGAGAACAGCTTTTCGCCAGGATGAAGGCCCTGAAAGCTCTGCGCTCCGGTGAGGAATGCATTGTTATCGCTCCTGCTACCGCTGCGGTAAAGAGACTGCCGCCACCATCCGTTTTTGAGGAGGCTTCTGTCAGGATTGAGCGGGGAGGCGAGGTAAGCCTTTCGGATGTAAAGGAAAAGCTTGCGGGAATGGGCTACGAAAGAGTTGCGATAATCGAAAGCCGCGGCCAGTTTTCCGTCAGGGGCTCGATTATCGATGTTTTTGCCGTAGATGCGGAAAACCCTTACAGAGTGGAGCTCTTTGACACAGAGGTCGATTCCATCCGGTCCTTTGACATAGACACGCAGAGATCGGAGGAAAATCTCAAATACATCGAAATCTATCCTGCTGAGCAGCTGATAAGGAATGAAGAGACCTTTACCTCGGCCGCAAAGCTGCTTGAAAGCGAGTACACAAAGTATATAAAAAAGATAGGACCTTGCGAGGCGGCAGACAAGCTGTCAAGACGCAGGGACGAGCTTTCGGAATACATAAAGACCGAAACAAATATCCAGCTTTTGGAAAACTATCTGCACTATTTCTTTAAGGAACCGTCCTTCATCTGGGATTATGCAGGGGACGATACCGTAATAATGGTGGATGACCCCATAAGATGCCATGAGGTTTTGGAGCTTCGCGACAGAGAGCTTACCGATGACTTCCGCGTAATGACGGACGAAGGCTATGTTATTCCAAAGGACTTTGAGGTATTTGCAGGCAAAAAAGAATTCTGCGATATCTACAGAAAAGAGGGCGTATATGTATTTACGCCGCTGACTCAGAATATAAAGGAAATCAGTGCTTATGAGCAGGTGTTCGGCATGCAGTCCAGACAAACTCCGATTTTTGCGGGTCATATGGATATGCTTGAGTCCGAGCTAAAGCTCTATGTAAAAAACGGTTACAAGGTTACGATAGTATGCTCTTCAAAGGACAGGCTCGAGAATCTGCGGGACTTCCTGGACAGGGCCGGGCTCGAGAAAAAGGTCTGGCTAAAGGAGGGCAAGCTTTCGAGCGGGATTGAATATCCTCTCGAAAAGCGCTGCTGGATCAGCGACAGCGACATATTCAGCGAAAAGAAGCGCACGGGTCGAAAGACAAGACCTAAAAACGCAAAGCCCGTTTCAAGCTTTGCGGATTTGCGCGTGGGGGATTATGTCGTACATGAAAATCACGGAATAGGAAAGTTTTCCGGTATTGAAAAGATTACCATCGAGGGTAATTCAAAGGATTATATAAAAATTAAATATGCCGGAAGCGATGTGCTGTATGTGCCTGTAGAGCAGATGGACATCGTCCAGAAATACAGCGGCGCTGATGATGGCGTACCAAAGATAAACAAGCTTTCGGGAAGCGAATGGAAAGCCACAAAGGCTAGGGCAAAGGCAGCCATCGCAGATATGGCAAGCGAGCTTTTACAGCTTTCGGCGGCAAGGAAGTCCGAGCCGGGCTTTGCCTTTTCAAAGGATAACGAGTGGCAGCATCAGTTCGAGGAAAGCTTTCCCTTTGCGGAGACAGACGACCAGCTTCGCTGCATAGCCGAGATCAAAAAGGACATGGAAAGTCCAAATGCAATGGACAGGCTCCTTTGCGGAGATGTGGGCTACGGCAAGACCGAGGTTGCTGCGCGCGCACTTTTCAAATGTGTATGCGACGGCAAGCAGGCAGCTGTGCTGGTGCCTACGACTCTTCTTGCAAATCAGCACTACTACACTCTGAAGGAGCGCTTCGAAAAGTTCCCGTTCAAGGTAGAGGTCATGTCGAGGTTCCGCAGCGAAAAGCAGCAAAGCGAGATAGCAAGCGCAATCGGCAGAGGCACGGTAGATGTTGTAATCGGCACACACAGGCTTCTCTCAAAGGATGTTAAATTCAAAAACCTCGGACTTTTGGTGGTCGATGAGGAGCAGAGATTCGGTGTCCAGCACAAGGAAGCCATAAAGATGCTCAAAAACAATGTCGACGTACTGACTCTTTCGGCTACTCCGATACCGAGGACGCTACACATGTCACTGGTGGGAATACGCGATATGTCGGTTATCGAAGAGCCGCCTGAGGAAAGGTATCCCGTTCAGACCTATGTAATTGAAGAGGAAGACCAGATTATCCGTGAGGTTATCGAAAGAGAGCTCGCCAGAGACGGACAGGTATATGTACTCTACAATAAAGTCAGGGGAATATCAAAGGTAGCAAGCAGAATCGCAGAGCTCGTTCCTGAGGCAAGGGTTGCCGTAGGACACGGCCAGATGAAGGAAAACGAGCTTGAAAAAATAATGATAGACTTCATAAACGGGGAAAGTGATGTCCTGGTTTCGACCACGATAATCGAATCCGGAATCGACATCCCAAATGCAAACACAATCCTGATTCTCGATGCCGATAAACTGGGGCTGGCACAGCTTTACCAGCTTCGCGGCAGAGTGGGGCGTTCAAGCAGAATAGCGTATGCTTATCTGATGTATAAAAAGGATTCGGTGCTTTCGGAGACTGCGGAAAAGAGACTGCGTGCCATAAAGGAATTTACCGAGTTTGGCGCGGGCTTCAAGGTGGCGATGAGGGACTTGGAAATTCGCGGTGCCGGGAACCTGCTCGGAACAGAGCAGCATGGGCACATGCTTGATGTGGGGTATGAGCTTTACTGCAAGCTTGTTGATGATGCCGTGAGGGCACTTTCGGGCGAAGTGGTAAATCCTGACCGCGAGGAAGCTACAATCGAGATACGCACAGGCGCATATATTCCTGACACATATATTTCGGATGAGGTTGTAAAGCTTCAGATGTATAAAAAGATTGCGCTCGTCGAAAGCGAAGAGGACGAGGACGAGATTCTTGACGAAATGCTCGACAGGTTCGGCGATGTGCCTTTGGAGACGGTCAACCTGACAAAGGTGAGCCGAATCAGATCTCTTGCGGAAGGCCTCTGCATCACCAGAGTTGCGGAGGAAAAGGATTCAAAGGGTACACGCATAGTATTTTTCTTTGCGCAGGAGAATCCGCTGAATCCGGAAAGACTGATGAATCTGTCCGCAGCCTTTGGGTCGCGCGTCTTCATTCACGGCGGTGTGAAGCCTTTTATCAGATATTCCGTGGAAAAGGACAAGCTGCGTGAGACAATCGGAGTGCTCGAAGCCTTGAAATAAATAGGCATATAGTGTAAAATCAAAGCACGTGTTAAGATTATTTAGAGAATAGGAGGGAAAGATGTTATTCAAAAATATTACCATTCTCGATGAAAATCTCGAAGTCAGAGAAAATATGTATGTGGGCATCACAAAGGACCGCATTTCGTATATAGGGGAAAAAGAGCCTGCCGAAGATTACGGAAAGGCTTACGACGGAAAGGGAAAGCTACTCATGAGCGGTTTTTTCAACGCTCATTCACATTCGCCTATGAGCCTGATGAGAGGCTACGGCGAAAATATGATGCTTCAGGACTGGCTGAATAACCGCATCTGGCCTTTTGAGGACCACCTCGATTCCAATGCTGTTTATTGGGGAACCATGCTCGATTTGGCAGAGTCCGTGAAATTCGGTACCGTGTCAATTTCGGATATGTACTATTTCTGCCCTGATATGGCAAAGGCATATTCGGACAGCGGATGCAAGGGAAACATCTCGCGCTCTATTGCGGCATTTGTCGAGGAGGATTTTAAAACCTCCGTGCGCGGAAAGGAATGCATCGAGTTCTTTGAAAAGTATCACAACACCGATGAGGGCAGAATAAAGGTTGATATGTCGCTTCATGCGGAATACACCTCCGTTCCGGGAGTTGCAAAGCAGCTTGCCGATTACATGAAGGAAATCGGTGCAGGCATGCAGGTGCATGTTTCGGAGACAAAGAAGGAGCACGAGGAGTGCATAGGCCGCCACGGAAAGACGCCTACCGCATATCTTGCGGATCTCGGAATCTTTGATACAAATGCGACTGCGGCTCACTGCGTCTGGGTTACGCCTGAGGACAGAAGGATTCTGAAGGAAAAGAATGTTACGGTTGCCTGCAATCCTATCAGCAACCTAAAGCTTGCAAGCGGTGTCTGCAACGCACCTGCGATGCTCAGCGAAGGCATAAATGTTGCAATCGGAACAGACTCTGTTGCCAGCAACAACAGCCACAACATCTTTTCGGAGGTGAAAACCTTTGCCCTGATTATGAAGTGCTTTTTTGGCAATCCTACACTGATTACTCCAAAGCAGGCTATCTATGCCGCAACACGCGCCGGCGCAATTGCTCAGGGCAGACCTGACTGCGGACTTGTAAAGGAAGGGAACAAGGCAGACCTCATTGTGGTTGATATTTCAGCAGCAAACATGCAGCCGATTCACGACCTTCTGAGCAATCTCGTTTATTCGGCAAGCGGAGCGGAAATCATGATGACCATGATTGATGGAAATGTGCTGTACGAAAACGGTGAATATACCCGCATTGATTTGGAAAAGGCAGTATTCGAAGCAGATGCGGCTAAAAATAAGATATTAAAGGAACTTTAATCATTAATGGCAAATAAGTCTTTCGTTCGCGGCGCGGCAATTCTTGCTGTCGCCGGAATCATCATCAAGGTGCTGGGCGCTTTTTTCAGAATACCGCTGGGCAATATGATAGGTGATGAGGGTATGGCCTACTATCAGGCAGCCTACCCTATATATGTGCTCTTTCTGACGCTTGCAACGAGCGGTATCCCGATTGCGATTTCGAGGATGGTATCCGAAAGAATCGCTGTCGGAAATAACTATGAAGCGCACAGAGTATTTAAAATATCGTTTTTACTGCTCTTTTCAATAGGGGCAGTATCTTTTGCCATATGCTTTTTCGGAGCGGGGATGATTGTAAACATAATCGGCATCCCCGATGCAAAGTATGCAATGCGTGCTGTGGCGTGCGCTCTTTTGCTGGTGCCGACGATGGCGGCCTTTCGCGGGTACTTTCAGGGCCAGCAGGACATGAACCCTACCGCAATCTCTCAGGTGGTCGAGCAGTTCTTCCGCGTGGGAGTCGGACTGAGTCTTGCTTACTTTTTGATGAGGATGGGGACGGAATATGCAGCGGCAGGCGCATCATTTGGCGCAGCGGCAGGCGCAATAGGCGGCCTTTCTGCCGTAGGCCTCATTTATCTTCGCAGGCGCAAGCCTCTGAAGGCCGAAATTGAAGCAAGCAAGCTGCGCAGCCTTGAACGCGAAAAGGCAGGCACAATTTTGTGGAAGATTTTCGTAATCGCCGTACCTATCACAATCGGCGCTGCGATTATGCCAATAATGAACTTCATCGACGCAGGCATGGTTGTGAACAGACTTCAGGCTACGGGCTGGTCCTACGCCGACGCGAAGAGTCTGTACGGCCAGCTGACAGGCTTTGCGGGACCGTTCATAAACTTCCCGCAGGTTCTGACGCAGGCTGTGGCTATGAGCATAGTGCCCGCAATTGCCGCATCGTTCAAGCTTGGCGACATGGACGCGCTGCGAAAGGATGTGCAGGTCGGACTGAGAATTGCGATTATCGTCGGAATACCTTGCGCTCTCGGGCTGATGAGCCTTTCGGAGCCTATTATGCTGCTGCTTTATCCGCTTCAGCGTGAAAGCGCAATCGGAGCGGCGCCTTGCCTTTTTATTATGGCATTTGGCGTAATTTTCCTTTCTACGATACAGACGCTTACCGGAGTGCTGCAGGGCATAGGAAAGCAGATGATTCCGGTTAGGAATCTTGCCATAGGTGCATGTGCAAAAATAGCGGTGACTTACTGGCTGACAGGGATACACGGCATCAATGCAAAGGGTGCTGCAATCGGTACGGTAACGGCTTATGTGATAGCTGCCGTGCTGGATCTTCTGGCTGTACAGAAATATACAGGTGCACGATTCAACATCAGGCTGACATATCTAAAGCCGCTGGTGGGAGGAATAATAATGTCGGCTGTTGCAATTTGCGTATACAGGCTTTGCTTTATGTTTGCGGGGAACACGGTTTCCACGTTCATTGCGGTAATGGCTGCGGCTATAGCGTACTGCGTGCTGCTCTTTGTGACAAAGACGATTACGCGCGATGAAGTACTGCTGCTCCCAAAGGGCAAAAAACTGGTAAAGCTGGTTGATAAATTTGTAAAGTAGGCACACGGAGGGGGAAAATATGACTGAAGAAAAGTATCCTGAGCTTCGGGTAACGGCTAAAACTCCCGAAGAGGCATTCCGCAGACTGATGAATGTGATAGAGCTGCTCAGAAAGGAATGCCCTTGGGACAAGGAGCAGGATCACAAATCGCTTCGGGTATGCATGCTCGAGGAAGCCTATGAGGTTGCCGATGCGATTGATAATGATGACATGGACAACTTGAAGGAAGAGCTCGGAGATGTGCTTTTGCAGGTAGTTTTTCATACTTCTCTTGCGAGTGAAGCTGACAATTTTGCCATGACAGACGTCATAAATGACGAATGTGAGAAGATGATTAGGCGTCATCCGCATATTTTTTCGCAAGAAAGTGCAAAAACCGTTGACAAAGTATTGGAAAAATGGGAAAATGTAAAGCGTGGGGAGAAGGGAGAGACTACTCAGCTCCAGAGACTTAAATCAGTACCGCGCGCACTACCCGCTTTAACCAGGGGGTATAAAGTGCAAAAGCGTGCGGCAGATGTAGGTTTTGACTGGGACGATGTGAGTGGCGCTTTCGACAAACTCAGAGAAGAAACAACTGAACTTATTGACGCATACGGTAGCTCTGACCGGGCAGCAATCACTGAAGAGGTAGGTGATTTGCTATTTTCCGTTGTGAATGTGGCGAGGTTTCTGGACATAGATCCTGAATATGCCCTGACGCAAACCAGTGACAAGTTCATCCGCAGATTTGGATACATAGAAGAACAGGCTGCTTCTAGGGGTCTCAAACCGGAGGATATGACATTGGCGGAAATGGATGCTTTATGGAATGAAGCAAAGGAATTGGAGCGTGCCGGTGCCAAAAAGTAACGTTGGTTTTTCATACGTCATTTTAGTCTATTATATTTAAGGAGGATTTATTCATGAATAAGGCTGAATTAGTTGCTGCAGTTGCAGAAAAGACAGGTTTCACAAAGAAGGACGCAGAAGCTGCTGTTAACGCTTTTGTTGCTTCCGTAGAGAAGGCTCTCGTTGCCGGTGACAAGGTACAGTTAATCGGCTTCGGTACTTTCGAAACAAGAGAGAGAAAGGCTCGTCAGGGCCGCAACCCTCGTAAGCCTGGCGAAGTTATCAGCATTCCTGCATCCAAGGCTCCTGTATTCAAGGCTGGTAAGGCTTTAAAGGACGCTGTAAACAAGTAATTTGCTTGAGGCATGATTAAAAGCAGCTCTGTGAGCTGCTTTTTTTCGTAGGGGGACGAAATGAGGATAGATAAGTTTTTGAAAAATTCCAGGCTGATAAAGCGCAGAACAATCGCAAAGGAAGCCTGTGATACAGAAAGGGTTACGATTAACGGTAAACCCGCAAAAGCCGGAAGCGAAGTGAAAATAGGAGATATTGTCCATATTCAGTTCGGAAACAGCTCGGTTACTGCTCGTGTGACCGCACTTACGGAATCCTGTCGCAAGGAGGATGCTGCAGGGATGTATGAAATTATCGAAGGATAGAGAGGAGGCTTTGTATGCGCCTTACAGTCGGAGATATAGCAAGGGCTTTGGGCCTTACAACCGAGGCTATTCGTTACTATGTTGATGAAGGTCTGATACATCCGATAAAGAATGCCAATAACAATTACTGGGAATATTCATCCGAGGATCTGCTCAGGCTTACCGATATTCTGTTTTACAGAAGCCTGGGGCTGGGCATAAATGACATCAGGCTGATTTTCGGCGGTCTGCCGCTTTCGGATTTCGACAGTATGCTCGATGAAAGAAAGAGTGCAATCATAAAGGAAATACATGAGCTCAGTGAAAAGCTCTGGAGTCTGAATGACTGGTCGGAAAAGGTGCGTCAGGAAAAAGCCTTGGTCGGGAGGTATATCATCGGAGATATGCCTGCTTCACTCAGACATCAGGACACACTGGACGAGGGCATGCATCTGGCCGAATATCTCGAAAACAGTTTTGACATCGAAAAAGAAGACTGGGGCTACATATCAATCTCGTTCTATTACGATAGCAGACAAAAGCAGCCAAAGCTGCGCAAATACCTTTCCGTGGAAAACAACCGCAGAATGAAAACCTCGGCAAACAAACCGAGCGGATATGAAGCAGAGGTAAAGCACTGTCTGATTACCGAGGTGCATTTTAATGAGGACCCTGCCTTAATGCTAAAGCCTATAATCAGTTATGCTGAAGAGAATGGCTTTGAGCTGGTAGGTACGTTTTACGGCAAGGAGAATACAAACTATTATATAGACGGAGAGCGGCTGGGTCTTTACAAGGTATATGCGCCGCTCAAAACAGATAAATAAAAATTTGAATTCCCCTTGAGAAGGTTTGCCGTTTCATAAAAGAACCCGACCCGCCTGCGCGGAAGACCTGGCGCTATTACAGGCATCATGCTGAAGACGGCAAATGGTTCTATACAGAGCACAGGAACTACGATTATAACGCCATT
>DGGP01000030.1 GCA_002392265.1 Firmicutes bacterium UBA3871
GGAGCAACACCCTCACACTGATTTTCGACAGCAGTATCCCGGGCTTTGAAAGCCTCACCTCGCCTGAATACTTCGAGGTCAAGCTTGATCAGGGTACTGCCATCAAGCAGAGATTTGCTACAGACGAGTCTCTTTTCGTCGACGAAACCTTGAACTACGGCCTCGCTTATGCCGAGACTTCGCCAAGACTTGCCGACTACTACAGAGTCGAAGAGACCAAGCCGCTCTCCGACATCACAGGAAATCCAAACGAAGAAGAATCAATCTACCTGAGCGCAAAGTGCCCGCTTTCGGCTCCGAAGGCGGTTCTCGATGAGGTGCAAAAGACTGTCCTCGGCTATGACGAGTACGCCGCCGAAGCAAAAGCCTTTTACGAAAAAACTGTAGAGGATGCAGGGTACTACGGATACAGCAAAGATGACATTATCACCTGGGGCCGCCAAAGCACATTCGTAACCGAGCTTTGCGATTACTACACAATAGATGTTTACAGAAATCTCTCAACATACAGCTCGAATTTTGATTTCAACAGAGATTACAACACTACGATTTACAAGACATTTGACAAAAAAGGCAAAGAGATGAGACTTTCGGATGTCTTCAAAGCCGATGTAAACTTCAAGGATTTGCTTGTAGACAAGATATACGAAAGCTTCAGAGATGACGCAGTCGAAACGTATGAAAACTACGGAGAGAGCACAATTACCTATATCTATGACTGCTACGGCGAAGAACTGAGAGACCTGGCCGAGACGCTCTACGAGCATATCAACGGAATTGGCCTGACTTCATCGATGCTCGAGCTGTCCTATGACGACAAGGAAAAGGTTATCGCCGACTGGATAGGTGACATTGCCTACGAAGATGGCGGCGAGAGAGTCAGATACCTCTGCAATTTCTTTGGGCAAAGCCTGTTTTACAGCGAGATCGGCTGCGAAAATCTAGCTATCTTTTAGGAATTTTAGGTCGTTTAGGCGGTTTAAAGCTGCCGAAATGACCGACGGAATCGTTTCCATATTTATCGCGAATCTGAGCGAGCGCGTTTTCGAGCGCCTCGCTCTTTTCTTTTCTCTTTATTTTCTCCTCGGGCTTTTCGATTGCAGGACTGTACGCAGGCCCCAGAAATGACAGCTGCTCGGAAGCTTCCGTCACCAAGCCGCCAAGCGACACACCCACCAGCCGCAGCGGATCCTCATGCCACCCCTCATTAAAGATTTTCTTTGCATAAGCATACACTTCATCGACCGTCTGCACCGTGCCGCTCACCTTCATCTGATGCGAGTAAGTCACAAAGTCCGAGTTCCTGAACTGCACCGTGATGACGCTCGCCATAAAGCCGGCCTTTCTCATGCGATGCACCGTCTTCTCACAGAGCCACAGCAGGATCGGATAAGCCTCCTCAGGCGCTGTCAGATCGCTCTTTGTGGTTATTGAATTACCGACAGACTTCTCCTTCACATCATCGTTTACTGAAACAGGCGAATCATCGATACCGTTCGCATATTCCCACAGCATGCGGCCGTGAGATTTGAACATCCCAAGCAGCATTTCCAAATCCGCATGTGCCAGCTCGCCGATTGTGTTTATGTTTATGCTGTGAAGCTTTTTTGCCGAAGACCTGCCGCACATAAAAAGCTCATCCACTGGCAGAGGCCACATCTTTTTCTCGATTTCATCAGGGAACAGAGTATGAACCTTGTCGGGCTTTTCAAAATCCGAAGCCATCTTTGCAAGCAGTCTGTTAGGGCCGACTCCCACATTTACGGTAAAGCCGAGCTCTTCACGGATGCGGCGGTTAATTTCATGGGCAACACAAAGAGGCTCTCCGAAGAGAGCCTCACAGCCTGTATAATCAATGAAACATTCGTCTATGCTAAATCTTTCAATTACAGGTGAATACTCGCTGAGAAGTTCAAACATGCGGTCTGAATGAAACTTGAAAAGCGCGAAATCCGGCAGAAAAGAAACCAGATTCGGACAAGCCTTTCTCGCAGAAAACATTGTGTCTGCGGTTTTTATCCCATACCGTTTTGCGGGCACGGATTTCGCCAGAACGATTGCATGTCTCGACCCGTCATCACCCGCAGCGATGACGCTTGGAATTTCCCTGATGTCGACAGGATAACCTTCGGACAGCAGCTTTATAGCCGTCCAGCTAAGGAACGCCGAGTTTACATCAACATGAAGTATAGTCATAGCAAAGTTTAATATATCACATTATTTAATTATTCAGGAGCCAGTCAGGCGGCGCAGATTCGGACAAGCCGCCTGAGCCACTGTCTGTACCCTGAGCAGGAGCAGGATCCGGCGCAGGTGCCGGTTCAGGGGTGGTTTCACCCGTATTTATCCAGCCCGGAGTCTGCGTTTCGGTAGCCGAATGATCTCCGTGATCGGAAGTGTCCGATGTGCCCGGTGTGGCTGTGCTGTCAGGCATTGCCGGAGTGTAAGCCCCGGTAGGATCGTAGCCCGAATCCGCTGTAGGATACTTGCTCGGATCAGGATTGTGAACAGGGCAGTAGTAGTGCGGAACCTCGTATTCGAGATCGCCCACATCAGGGCTGACGAGGTATGGTCTCCTTACGCCAAACTTCCAGGAAGTGTTGGTGCAGTAAGGCGTTGCCAGAAGGCCTGTGTCGTTACAAATCTGAACGTAGGTATGGACATCGTCGTGCGTTGTCGGCTCGGTGCCCTTGATGAAGTATTCGCTGCGAACAGTGCCGCGATAGTCGTAGCTGCTTTCAGCTGTCGGTAGCTTGCCCGACTTTGTGTCAATGCTGACTGAGATTACATCCGACGGCTGAGATTTGAACGAGCCCGCAGGAACACCCTCGAGCGCGCGCTTCATAACCTTGCTCCAAAGCTTTGCAGCTGCGGCGGAGCCTTCGGAAAGCTCGATATTGATGTCGTTTCCGATCCAGCACGCAGCGGAGTACTGCGGTGTGAAGCCCACAAACCAAGCGTCATAGTTGTCTGAAGTAGTACCGGTCTTGCCGGCTACAGGCTGGCTACCGATTGCCGCACGGCCTGCGATACCGTTTGAAACAGTGGTCCTGAGTATGTCGGTCATAATAAAGGCCACGCCCTCATCACAAGCCTGCTTGCTGTAGACGCTGTTTTCGAGAATTATCTCGCCGCGCTTGTTCGTAACTGTCGTGTAGCAGATAGGGGACATGTAGAGTCCGCCGTTTGCGTAAGTGCCGTAAGCGCTCGCCATTTCGAGAGGGGATTCACCGTTTGTCATACCACCGAGAGCCAGTGCAGCAGGGTTCATGTCGTTATTCTCACCTTTTTCCACGATGTGAGTAAGCCCGAAGCCCTTCGCATAGTCGGCCGCATATTCAGCGCCCACCTGGAGAAATACCTTTACGGCGCAGACGTTCACCGACTGCTCCACAGCCGTTCTGAGCGTGTAAAGGCCGCGATAGCCGCTGTACCAGTTCTTTGGCCAGCGCTTGCCGTCTACGATCATCGGCGCATCGTCGATAACCGAGGCTGCAGTCATGTAAGTGCCGTAAAGATTAGCAACGGAATTGCCGTTATTGTCGTAAGTTTCGAAAACAGGTGTCGAGCCGCCGTTCATGGTGTCTAAGCTCTTTTGCAGGGCAGCACCGTAAACGCAGATAGGCTTGATTGAGGAGCCGGGCTGACGGGTTGCCGTCGCACGGTTAAACAGGAGTCTGCCGACAGTGTTTCTGCCGCCGACCATAGCCTGAACCTGACCTGTTTTGTAGTCTGTGATTACCATAGCCGATTGAGGCTGGATAACCTTTTGCTTTATAGTGTAATGCTTGCTGTCAACATAGAGGCCTGTCTTTCCGTTTGAGGACTTTATATACTGCTGGTCGTCCTTGAAGAAAGAGGAGTCTATGATACAGTCGCCGTCGTCGTTCTTTTTCTTGAAGCCCTGAGGAATCAGGATGTTGCCGCCGCCGATGGAGTAGAACACACCGTCTTCGACGACATACATGTTCTTGAACTCGATGGATACGTCGCTTTCGCCGTTAACCTGAGTCTTGTAGAAGTTCAGGCGCTTGCCCTTTAAAAGCTTCAGGCTGCCGTCGGCCATCCATTCATATTCGTCATTTGCAAGATAGAAATTGCCGTCGCCCGAAATGATGTTGCCGTAGTCGTAGAGCAGAATCTTTCCGCCGGAGCTGACAACGTTTCCCGCACCGTCCTTTTTAACACGGGCAACGTTTGGGAAGTTTGCAGGGTCGCTGTATTCCTGCTCGAGCACCTTCTGAATGTCCGAATTCATAGTGGTATGAATCTGCAGACCGCTGTTGTAAACGATTTCATAGGCTTCGGAATAATCGATGTTTCTGTCAGCCATCAGATCCTTTATTACTTCCCCGACAGTGTAGTCTGCGAAGTAGGAGGAAATCTCTGTCAGACTCGACATGTTCGGACGCAGGTGTTCGAGGAGGTTTTCAGCCTTTGCGGCATCACATTCCTCCTGTGTAATCAGACCCTGGTCAACCATGTTGTTTAACGTCTGCAGGCGGCGGTTTTCAGAGATATCGCCGTTGTATACATAGGTGTAATCCGCAGATTCGTAGATGATGACGTCATTTTCAGGGTCAACATCCTCCGGATTCAGTCTCTTTATCAGTGCGTACTTGCTCGGTGCCTTTGGCAGTGCGGCAAGTGATGCACATTCGATTAGGTCGAGCTCATCGGCATCCTTGCTGAAATAAGCCTGTGCCGCAGCCTGAACACCGTGCGAGCCAAAGCCGAGGTCAATGGTGTTCAGATAAGCCTCGATAATCTTTTCCTTGCTGAGCTTGTCCTCTATTTTTACGCTGTAGTAAGCCTCAGCAATCTTTCTGGAAATTGAACGGTCTGACATGACATCCGTCAGGAAGACGTTTCTCGCCAGCTGCTGAGTGATGGTGGAGGTACCACCGATGTGGCCTCCTTCGAAAACAGCTTCTTTGATGGCACCAAAGATACGGATGATGTTAAATCCGTGGTGCGTCCAGAAGGTCTTGTCCTCGATTGCAATGAATGCATTGCAGAGGTTTTCGGGCAGGTCGGCGTATTCGATGATGGATCGGTTTTCATAGCTCGAGCCCACCATTGAGATGACATTGCCCTCAGAATCGTAGAGAACGCTCGATTGTGCGAGCATGCTGTAGATATTGTCAGGGTCTATTTCCGGTGCCTTTGAAATGATGACACCGGCATAGATGCCTACGCCCAGACAAACAGCGAGAAATACGCAAACAGCCAGCTTTAGCAGCTGCTTGATGTTAATCTTGTATTTCTTTTTGTTCTTTTTCTTTTTGTGCTTTGTTCTACCCATTCCCACGCTCACCTTGGCAAGTTTTTCAACGTCTTCAACAGGCATTACCGTTTCATCGGTTTCGCCTGCTGTTTCATTCCCCCTGGAGAAATCATCACTGATCTTGTCAAATTGCGCGAAAAAGTCTTCAATTTCTTTCTGTTTAGTTTTTTCGTATTCGCTTTCGAAATCTTTATTGTCCATAATTTCACCTTTCGGGTTTTAATCTCCAATCATATTAACCCATTAAAATATAATACCATATATTAATTGAAAAATAAAGAAAAATGCCATATAATAATGGTATATTAGTTATAAGGAAGGTTTGTGACACGGAAGGATGGTAGTGCATGGTAATGAAAGAGAACGATACCGGCAGTGTTGATGTCGCAAGAGCTGCTATCAGCCTGGCAATTACTCCGAGCAGAGGCGACGAGGAAAAGCTGATTGCGGAATTAAAGGAAAAGGGGATTCTGGGCGCCGCTTTGGATGTGGGCGGTGACATTATGGAGCAGACCCACATTATAATCGAGCGTGCTATTTTGGCTGCTCGCAAAAACGGACTCATAAACGATTCGACTTCTTCCGACGGCGCTGTCGCAGGCGCTGCGAGAGAAGCACAGTCTCAGGTTATGCAAAAGGCCCTGGGCTTTAACGGCGGCGGAAAGGTCGCAGTCTGCCGCGAAGGCAAGCATCTTTCTGTCTGCATTTTTATGAGTGTGGGCATGATGTACCTGAACGAAGTGGTTGTTGGACTCGGACACAGAGTTATAACAGAGGATTATTAATTGGGAGGGTAATTTGAGAAGACCGATTTTGCCACTCTTTATAGGATTGGCGCTCGGCATTTACCTGGCGCAAACAAAGGAAGCTATGATGATTGCAATTTGCATCGTCACAGCTTCCATTTTTGTTATGCGAGGAAAAATTGGAAATGCCGTTTTTGAAGAAGGGTGCGAAAAGAGATACGAAAGGAAAAGGCTTGCTGCTGCAGCGCTTGCTTTTGCGGTTTTTGGAGCGGCACTGTCGATGTTTGCGGAGCTTAGGCTCGATAGAGACCTGCAAAGCCTTCTCTCCGAGGGCGCCGGCAGCATAAGCGGCATCATCACAGATGTAAGCATTAATAGCGGCTACACGGGCTTTACGCTAAAGACAGGCAGCGGTGCAAGGGTGCAGGTCTTGCTCTATGATAAAGAGACCAAGCCGGCGGCAGCAGCTTTCGAGGCACTTCGCTGCGAAGGCTGCCACGCTGTGTTCGACGGCAGGGCAGAAGTGCCGAAGGGCGCAAGCAATCCGCACTGCTTTGACTACCGCCGCCACCTTGCAAGCAGGGGGATTTGTGCTTACGTTACGGCGAAGAGCTTTGAGGCGGGCGAAATTTCAAGCCCTGTGCTGCACACAGCCGCCTTGTGGAAGTTGAAATTTATCGAGAAATTTGCGAATTTTGCCGATGAGGGCAGTGTCTCGCTTGTTGCGGGGATGCTGTTTGGCGGGAAAGGGGTAATCGACGATGAAGTTTACGAGACCTTCCAAAAGAACGGTACGGCGCACGTTCTCGCAGTCAGTGGGCTTCACATAGGTATCGTCTATGCCTTTGCCTGCCGGCTGACGCGCGGACGCAGGACGAGGAAGGCCAGAGTGTTTACGGCGCTTTTTGTGATAGTCTACATTGTGGTTGCGGGCTTTGCGCCGGGAACGACCAGAGCAGGAGCGATGATTCTCCTTCATATACTTTCAAAGGAGCTTCGCATGCGCTACGATATGCTGTCCGCGGCGGCGGCTGTGGGGATTGCAAATATGGTCATAAACCCTTTGGCGATCTGGAATACAGGGTTTCAGATGTCTTATCTGGCGATATTTACGATCTGCTTTGTAACGCAGAGAATAGGTAGGGGGAAGTATGCGCTGCTTACGGGCAGCTTTGCGATTCAGCTGGGGCTGGCGCCTTATACGGCGTTTGTGTTCAATTATTTTTCGGTTGTCTCGGTGTTTGTGAATATTCCTGTGGTTTATCTGGCGTCTTTGATGGTCCCGATTGCGATTGTAATGCTGTATTTGTCGCTGTTTGCCGGGCTGGTGGGCGGCTTTGCGGGCGGCGCGCTTGAGGGATTGTTTGAGGGAGTGTTTGAGTTTTTGAGCTTTACAATTGTTAAGTTATGTAAAGAACTTTGCGCCCTGAATGAGATGGCTTTTTTGGACGGAAACAGCAGTTTTTCATGTGTTTCGCCTCCTGTGTGGGGAGTGGTGCTGTATTACGGCCTCCTGTTTTACGCATGCAGTGAAGCAGGATATATTGATTTTGCAAGGCGTAGGGCCGGAAAGGCTCTGGCAGCTTTGGCAGCTGTGGCTGTGCTTGCTTTAGGCTGTAATGCGATATATACAGGGCCGTTTGACAAGGCGGGGTTGATATTTGTGGATGTGGGGCAGGGTGACTGCCTGCACATCAGGACGGAAAACGGGCAGAATGTGCTGATAGACAGCGGTGGCAGCTACTATACTTCGGTCGGGGAGAAGACATTAAGGCCTTATCTTTTAAAAAATGGG
>DGGP01000016.1 GCA_002392265.1 Firmicutes bacterium UBA3871
AAGCCGTATGTGCCGGCCTCGATGCCAAAGACCTCCGTCATCGTCGCACCCGTCAGGCTGTAATAGCCTGACCCACTTGCGGAAATTACCGCATAAGCAAGCGGCACCTTAAGGGCAAGACCTGCCAAAAGTCCTCCCAGAATGCTTCCTGCAAAGATTGCGACAGGAAGCAGCAGAATGCGCGCCCCAAGCCTTTTGACATAGCTGAAGACACTCTTGTTTTCGCCGAGGCTCACGCCTACGCCGAGGTAGAGAAATATGAGCGATATTGTAAGGATCCGGCCAAGCAGGGCTTCTGAAAACATGTCCGGCTTTGCGTAGCCCGCGGCTATGCCGATTGCTATCGCAAGAGGCATGATTATGAGAAGTGGTGAGACAGTTTTGCCTTCGGCAGTAGATTCAGTCGTGCCGGCTGCAGAAGCAGTGCCGGTTGCGAAGGCTTTGCGGGTCTCATCAAGCGGCAGCAGAGTCTTCTCACAAAGCACCGTGAGAATCACGCTTACGGCAATCGCAGAAAGCGTAATGGCTGCACAGTTTAGGCCGATGCGCCCGAGATTGCCCATGACAGCGGGGCTTACTCCTATATTGAGTCCGATAACCAGCATCAGAACAATGAGCGCCACATTTGTAATTGTATCGTTTGCCTTTAGCACCGCCTTTGGCAGCCCGCGCCAGCTGATGATAGCTCCCGCGCCTAGGCATATGAATGGAATTAATGTGTTCATATCGAAAATTTTACATGTGCTTTGTGCATCTGTCAAGTAGGTTGTTTTCGCGCGGATGTCGTGGTATACTGTTTTAAAATATGAAAGGAGTACTGAAATGTTAAAAGTATACGGAAGCACGCTTTGCCCTGATACAATGCAGTGCATAAACGATTTTGATGCGAAGGGCGTAGCCTATGAATTTTTTGATATTACAAAGGATTTGGCAAATCTAAAGGCTTTTTTGGTGCTGCGCGACAGCAGTGCGGTTTTTGAGGGCGTTAAGGCCGCAAAAGGAATCGGTATCCCTGCGATTGTGGATGAAAAGGGCGAAATCACTTTGGGTTAAGGGATAATAAGCGAGGGCATGAGATGGAATATATGCATAAGGTGCAGTATTACGAAACCGATAAAATGGGTATAACCCACCATTCAAATTACATCAGATGGATGGAAGAGGCGAGAGTGGCATTTCTTGAGGAAGCAGGCTATCCTTTTGATAAGCTTGAAGAAATGGGAATCGTCTCACCGGTGCTCAGCATATCGTGCGATTACAAGCATCCGACGACGTTTGCCGACGAAATCACAATTACCGCAAGGGTGAAGGAATTCAGGGGTGTAAAGCTTTGCATGGAGTATGAGATGAAAAATGCGGCAGGGCTTGTCGTATGTGTCGGAACCTCATCACACGCCTTTCTCGGCAAGAATGGGAAGCCGGTCAGGATGAAGAGGGACTACCCCGGACTGTATGAGGAATTTTTGAAAGGCATGGAATAGGCATGGGATAGAGGAAAGCGGAGCCACTTGAAAGGAGAAGAAAAAATGGCGGAATTTAGAAAGATGAGACGTTTTAAGCAGCAGCTTAGTGACGAAGAGTGCATAAAGGTTCTCAAGGAAGAGCCACGTGGGATTTTGGCGCTTCACGGTGAAAACGGTTATCCTTATGCGATTCCTCTGAATCACTTTTATGATGAAAGGGACGGTAAACTGTATTTCCACTGCGCAAAGGATGGACTAAAGCTTGACCTCATAAAAGAAAACAATCAGGTTTGCTTTACGGTTCTTGACAAGGGTTTTAAGAAAGATGGCGACTGGGCACTTAACATCAAAAGCGTTGTTTGCCTCGGCCATGTGGAAATGCTGACAGACCTTGAAAAGATTTTAGATCATTGCAGGATGCTCTCCAAGAAATTCCCTGTTTCGGACGAAGATATAGAGGACGATGTTAAAAGGAATATGAATAATGTAGCAATGTTTGTTTTGACCATCGACCGCATGACAGGCAAGCTCGTAAATGAATCCTGATACACAGGTGAATTTGAGGCGAATTTGGGGACAGGCACCAAATTCGCCTTTTTTCCAATTTGGTGCCTGTCCCCAAATTCGCCTGTAACCTTTAAACCCAAATCCCGTCTTTATTGACGTACGGCGATATATAAAATGTGCATTGTAAATAGACGATGCGTATTAAAAAATATAGTATATCCCCAATATGCAAATCGCCGTACACCAAAAGTAAAAAATGGGAGAAAGGATTAAAAAGAATTAAAATGAAAATCAAAAAAATGCTATCACTTTTACTGGCAGGTGTCATGATGCTTTCGATGGTCGCGTGCGGTGCGCAGGGCGGCGGAAGCGGGGCAGACCCGGCGGCAGGCGGCACCGGAACTTATGAAAAATACGAAGTGGCAAAGGTAAAGCTGCCGGAAATCCCGGAAAAGCCATCCTATGCGGATGTCGAAAACGCTTTGGCTGCGCTTGACTATAACAAGCTGGGCGAAGCCAAATATACCGCAGAATCCAACAAGATCATGGACGACTATGCGAAAAAACAGTCGGCTTACGAAGAGGCGATGGTTGCACTACGGGGCGACGGGGTCGATCCTCAGTTTGGCGGACCGATGTACGGCTTTACGCAAAATACCGCAAACACCATATTCGGCGAAATGGCGGACAAAAATGTAGCCTACTCGCCGGCCAATCTTTATATGGCACTTTGTATGCTCTGCGAAGTAACTGACGGCGAGAGCCGCGCGCAGATTATGAATCTTCTCGGGCTCAATAATATTGAGGAGGTGCGTGCTTCGGCAGGCCAGCTTTGGCGCAATCTCTACCTCAGTGAGGAGGGCAGCAAAACACTTCTCGCAAACTCGATGTGGCTGAATGAAAACATCAACTTTAAGGAAGAGACGATTAAAAAGCTCGCAGAAAATTACTATGCTTCCGGATTCTCCGTGCCAATGGGCGAAAAGGAGACCGATGAAGCGCTTAGAGCCTGGATAAACGAGAATACCGGAGGTCTCTTAAAGGATGCGGCGGGCAGCCTCGAAACAGACCCAATGACCGTGCTTGCACTGGTTTCGACAATTTACTTTAAAGACGGCTGGTGCCACAGATTTGAGCCTTCATTAAACACGACCGGCGATTTCACCTCTGCGGACGGCAAAAAGGCGCAGACTGAGTTTATGCACTACACCGAGAACCACGGCAGATATTTCCACTCAAACGAAGGCTACACAATTGCGGAGCTACCGATGGAGAGCGGCCTTTCCATGAGATTTTTCCTGCCGGACGAGGACAAAACTCTCGCCGCATTTCAGGATAAAAACTATGTAATCGGATCACTGCTTTCATATGATGCTGGCATTGCCATAAAGGCAGGAAAGATAAAATGGTCGGTTCCAAAGTTCGATGTGCAGTCCGACATAGATATGAAGGGGCTGCTTTATCAGATGAATATTAGAGATATATTTGATAAAGAAAGCGCTAATTTCTCACCGATTGCTGAGCTAGACGAACAGCTTGTTGTAACTGACATCAAGCATGCGGGCAGGGTAAAGATTGATGAAGAGGGCTGCGAAGCCGCAGCGTTTACTTCCATCATGGTAGGGGTTACCTCCATGATGCCTCAGGACCTTCCTGTAATCGAAATGAACCTAGACAGACCGTTCGCGTTCATGATTACCGGGACAGACGGTATGCCATTGTTTACGGGAATGGTAAATCAAATCTGACAAGCCTGATTCAGCCTTATTAGAGATAAATTAGACATAAAATCCATTCTATAGTTGAATGGATTTTATTTAATTGCTATAATAATACACAGAAAGTATAGGTGATTTCTCTCGTTAAAACGGAGGCTTTATTATGGCAAGGAGCAAAAGCAAGGGTAAAAGCAAAGAAGCTGCTGTAAGGGATGCTTTAAGGCATTCCGAGCTTCGCGTCGATTTGCTGAAATATTTTACTGAGCACGATGAAGACCCTGTTAATCTTTTAAAGCAATTTGCGGGGAGGCTTCGCGTGCTTTTAAATTGTGACCAGGTCATATACAGGGATCTTGAGAGTAGCCGAATAGTTGAAAACTCACCCGAGATAGGTGAGGACTGGCGTGTGCCGGAGGAATATTGCTCCAAATGCGAGCATGCCGATGTTAAAAACAAAATATATTCCGACGGTGTAATCGAAATGCAGGACTGCAGGGAAGGCTACAAGGGCGTGCATGTTCATTGCGAGTGCCCTGTAAAATCTGCGCTCTCGCGTGTCGTTTATTGTGATGGGAGACCTGCGGGCGGAATCGCTATTCATTATCTCAAAGAAAAGCATGAGTTCACGGATTACGAGAGGTCAACGCTCGAAGAATTCTCGCGCCTGATGTCGCTTTCTCTTTCCAGATATGAGGCAAAGCGTCGCAACTCCGAGCTTGAAGCTGCAGAATCTAAAAAGATGAAGACCATCATCAGCAAGCTTTCGGACAACGCAGACTATGTTTATCTGATAACATTCAGTAAAAAGAAGGAGTTCCGCATCAAGTTTAACCGAAATGCTTACAGCAGCAAATACATCAAGGATGCAAGGAGCTTCGAGGAGGCGGTTGACTGCCTGGCAAACAATGTTGTTTTCGAGTTTGACAGAAAACTGTTTCGCCAGATGAACGACCTCGAATACATGAAAAGCAGGCTCCAAAAGGAGGACAGCTTTTCCTACGAGTACCGAGAAATAGTCGACGGCCTTCCGGAGTGGCACACGGTTACTGTCGCCAAGCTGGGCAGAAACGAAGCCATACTGACCTACAGCAACACCAATCAGGAGACTCTCCACAGAATCTCAAGTGCCACCATCATGGCCGACTTCTTTGGAATTTACGACATCGACCTCGAAGCAAACATCCTCACGCCGATGCGAAAGGCACCGTACTACAGTCAGGAGAAGCATCTGCACAGTGGCCCATTTGACAAGCTTATGCTTGAGGTCGCAAAAACATATGACCCCGACACAGCTGAAAGATGGCGCCAATTCACCACTGCCGACAACTTACGCAAGATGCTGGCCAGTGAGGACAAGGTGAAGTTTATCTACTACTCAGAGATTATGGGTGGCCACTGGATACAGGCCACATTCTTCGTGGCTGAGAGAAGAGCCGATGTGCCGACGAGCATCATACTGGCGTTTTCCGGCGTTGACAAGGAAGAAGAGACGAGGCTCCAGCGCGATTACGTTATCTCAATTATGAGCGATTCAATGGCGGGGCTTTACTATGCAAACCTCAGAAAGGATACGCTTGTTACATTCAGAAAGCTCGGCTGTTTCGGCTCCGACAAGCGAAACGAAACCGTTTCGTTTACCGAGTCCTTTGACAAGTGGGTGGAGAATGATATTTACGAGCCTTATCGCAGCGTTGTGCGCGATGTAATGTCGAGGGCTTATATAGATAAAAGATTAAAGAAAAACAGTATGCTGACGGTCAGGTTCAGAGTAAACGCTACGCCTGAGCACAGATATCATGAGATGCGCATTTCGAGACCCGAAGCGGTAAAAAATGCCGACAGCATAGTTCTGAGCATAATAGACTGCCATGAAGAAATCATGAGCAGAAAGGAGCATAGAGCTGAAATCCAGCAGAACTTAAAGCTGATTGACGTTCTGGCATCCGAGTATTCTTCGGTTTATTACATTGATCTTGAAAATGACAGCATTATCTCCTACACCGACAGGGACAGCACCGAAAAGGACTTTGGAGAGCGGCTGCCTCGCGGGATGGCATATACCGAGGCGGTTGAAAGCTATACCAGCAGGATAGTGTTCCCGGCGGACAGGGAAGCGTTTGCGGCTGCAGCGGGCATCGAAAATATAAAAAAGCAGCTTAGCAGCAGAAAGAGTTTTACAAAGGCCTATCGTGCGGTTTCGCGCGGAATCCCTAAATATCGCGAGATGACATTTGTAAAGCTTAATGATGTAAACGAGGAGCCTACGGAGGTTGTACTCGGCTTTGTAAATCAAGACAAAGAAATACTTGCTCGCTTCGTAGGAAAAGAGCTGTACAACGATTACAATGCGATTTACCTTGCCGATTTAACGGAAGACTATATCATCGCCATAAAGAGCGCAACGTTATACAACGAGGAAACAAAGAGCAAATATGCTAACAGCTATAGCCACCAATTCCGCAGATGGGCAAACTTTGTTGATCCGGAGTACAGGGAATTCTGGATGAACTTCAGCGACGTGAACTGGGTTCGCAGGCACATGGCAAAGGACAAACAAAAGGAATATGTTTACCATGTCACTGCCTTTGAAAGATGGTTCAGTGCATCGTACCGCGTACTCGAGAGAGATGAAGACGGTCTGGCGACCAAAATGATAATCACTCAGCACCAGCTTGACACAGATCGCGCAGAAAAGCTCGAGCTGACCAGCAAAATTGCGGAGCAGAACAGAGAACTCGAAATGCAACAGGCGGCGCTTGAAAAGGCGCTGGGCATGGCAGAGGCCGCAAACCGTTCAAAAACGTCCTTCCTGAACAACATGTCGCATGACATACGTACGCCTATGAATGCGATTATAGGTTATGCGGGGCTTGCTGAAAAGCATGCTGAAGAGCCGGATCTGGTAGAATATTATCTGCGTAGAATCAATCAGTCATCAAATTATCTTTTGTCGTTGATAAACAATATTCTCGACATGAGCCGCATTGAATCGGGGCATGTGGAGCTTTCACTGAAGCCGGATTCAATCCATGATATGCTCAGATCCGTCTGCAATATCGTAAACTTTGACATAAAGAAAAAGAACCTCAAGTTAATTACGGATATTTCGGGGGTCGGGGACGATATTGTGCTCGTTGACAGACTGCGCATGAATCAGGTGCTTTTGAATGTCATGTCAAATGCCATCAAATATACGCCGGAATATGGCAAAATTAATCTCTATGGTGGAATAATCGATGAACATGAAGACACCATCGTTTATGAGATTCGCATAAGGGACAACGGCATGGGTATGAGCAAGGAGTTCCTGGAGACAATCTACGAGCCTTTCACGAGAGTGAAATCATCAACGGTTTCGGGTATTCAGGGAACAGGACTTGGCATGGCAATTACAAAGAGCATAATGGACCTGTTCGGCGGAGCTATCGAAATAGAAAGTACTGAAGGCGAAGGTACCGAAGTAACTCTTCGTTTTGAATTAAAGCGCACCGAAGACGTTCAAAAAGAGGAAAAGAGCATAAGCTACCACTTCGAAGGCAAAAAGATTCTGTTTGTCGAAGACAATGAAATGAATCGCGAAATTGCAGTTGAAATTCTCGAGGAGGATGGCTTTATTGTCGACTGCGCGGAAAACGGCGCGGAGGCTGTTGAAAAGGTTAAAAACGCATCCGAGGGAGACTACGATCTGATCATTATGGATATTCAGATGCCGGTCATGAACGGATATGAAGCAACCAGAGAAATCAGAAAGCTCAGTAATTCAATGCTTGCCAACATTCCGATAATAGCGATGACCGCTGATGCGTTTGAAGAGGACAGGGTGCTTGCTTTTGAGGCCGGAATGAACGAGCACATAGCAAAGCCTATAGATATAACCAAAATGAGAGAAAGCATAGCAAAAGTGATTGGCTGATTGAAGGTGAAAATGATGGGATTTTTGATAGGAGCCACTGCAGCGGAGCTGGCATATGTAAAATGGATGTATCTGGCAGGATTTGTACTGTGCGAGGTCATGCTTACGCTTATGGCGGTAATGATATATATTAACAAGACGATGAGTAATGACGAGCGAGTGCTTCGCAGCGTCGTGGTGCTGACGATTCTGTATGTGGCAATGAACGGAACCATCGGCTATCTGGACTATTTCTGCCCGGAGGTTAATTATTACATCGTCTATGCATTATACTGGCTGTTTGCGGCAATAAAATTATCGCTCGCATTCCGACTGGCTTTTTACTTCAAGATACACATAGGGCTGGTCGACAGGGCGTTTCAGCTGCTTTTCAAAGCGATAGGATGGATATCGACATTGGCACTGCTGCTTTGCGCAACCCAGGTTAACGGCAATTTGTTCATCTCCAAGGTGAATGGCAGACTTGTTTACGGCCCGGGAGATTATTGCATAAAGCTGATTGCGTATAGCCTTTTGATATATCTCGCTTTCAGGACGATTTATCTGCTTTCAAAGCCTTCTTATTACTCACGCCGTGACGAAATGGCGGTAGTTCTCAGGTGCTTTGCAATAGCTGCTCCGTTTTTGGTTGCGCAGTTCTTTTGGCAGCAGATTCCGGCTGCGCATATCGGAATAACCCTGGCATGTCTGTTGGTTTATGTTTCTGCCCTCCGCGGGCTGATTTCCAAAGATCCGCTGACTGATCTCGAAAACAGCAAGCAACTCTACATTGAAATGGACCGCCTGATGCGCAATTCGGACCGCTGGAGCGTAATCGTCATAGACATAGACCACTTTGCATCAATAAACGAGGAGCACGGCTATGATGAAGGCGACATGGCACTGATTATCACTACCGGAATATTGAAAAATGCTTGCGAGAGCCTCGAAGCAAATGTATATCGGTACGGAGGCAACTCCTTTGTCATAACCTGCAATCACAAGGTGGTGCACACCGAATCTGCCGAGATTTCACGTATATGCAGCTATATCAAGCACGGAATAAAGGAGTATAACGAATTTGCAGGCAGAGGCTACAACATAAATGTGAGCATCGGCTTTTCGACCCATACAAAGGAGGATACCATTCCTTCAATGCTCGGCCGTGCACAGGACATGCTTCGCAACGAGAAATACAGTAAATACGACTATCTCAACGTAGAGGAAATAGATTTTGAGGACGACGATTACTAATACGCCGATTACATTAGAGATAAAATAGATAAAAATTAGAGGAAAGGATGTTGAAAAATGGGCACAGAATCTCTCATAACGGATTTTTTCAACAAATATACGTCAAAAGAGGAAACTCTGAGTAAGCTGCCGCTTTCGATGACAATTGATGAAATATGGGCAGATGAACTGAACTATCGCAAAGAGCGCGCAAATGTGCTGCCGTTGACCGACGCATCGGGGGAGAACTACTGGTTTGTGCAGAATTCACGCATAATCAAGGCCGGCGACAAGCTCGCCGAACTGGCAAGAAACGAAGCAGCAAGCTCGATAATTGCGGACAGCGACAGAATTGATCCTTCGACACTGGTCGACGAGGCTTACTACTCCAGCGCAACGGAAGGCGCGGCAGTAAAGCTTGAACGGGCCAGAAGCTTTCTTGCGAGTGGAATAGGGTATAAAACCCGCGATGAGCAGATGCTTAAAGGAACCTACAATGCTCTGAAATACACGGCAGAGCACCTGCGCGATGCCATAGATTCGGATATGATGTTTGAGCTGGCAAGACTGCTTAATCAGTACGCAAACGGCGGAGGCTACAGGACGCTGGAAATGAATATCAGGAACGCAAGCGGGGATGTTGTTTTTGCGGCGCCTTCCCCTGCGAGCATAAAGCCGATGATGGACAATCTTTTTAAGTATATAGCAGACCCACGAATTCATCCAATCATAAAGTCGGCAATCGCCCACATGTATTTTGTGGCAGTCCAGCCTTTCGCGGACGGAAACGGCAGACTTGGCAGGCTGCTCAGCTACCTGATTCTGAAGGATGCCGGTTACGACTTTTTCGGTCGTGTGGCGTTCTCGTCCTTGCTGCTAAAGGAAAAGAGCCGCTACTACAAAGCAATCCGCACATCGATAAGCCCGGAAAACGGCGGCGATTTCACCTATTTCGCAGAGTACTATATAGGCATGCTGGCGCGTTCGCTCGACGGCGTTTCCGAAAAGCTGCAGCACATGTCCAGACTCGAGGCAATTTCGGCAATTCTCGACCCGATGGAGGACAGGCGTGCGATAAACGGCGCAAAGTGGATGATTGAAGAGAGCATAACCACCATCACGACGGAGCAGTGGCGCAGCCATTTCGGCATTTCCTTCGAGACGGCAAGGCAGGATCTGCATAAGCTGGAGGGTATAGGATTTGTAAACAAAAACATTATTGGAAGGAAGCATTTTTACGAAGTTTGGTAAGTGTGAAGGTAATATTATAAAATGGACTTAAAAAAATTTAGCGATAGGATATATTATCTTGAAAGTGAGGAGAAAAGCGATTCGCCGGTTCTCGGTTATGTACGCGGTGAAGTGTTTTCGCTGATGGTCGACGCAGGCACAGGCAAGGCACATGTGGAAAGATTTATGTCTGCTCTTGAGGACAACGGCCTGACGGAGCCGGTATTTTCGGTTGTGACTCATCATCACTGGGATCACAGCTTTGGAATGGCTTCGCTCGAAGCCATCACTATCGGCTGCAAGGATTGCGCAAAGAAACTGAAGGCGCTTGAGGAGATAGAGTGGTCTGAAGAGGGTCTTGCTTACGCAATAGGAGCGGGACTGGTGCCTGCATTTTGTGAGAAGCATATACGCATGGCTTATCCGAACCTTGCGGATATTGAAGTCTTTGCACCGGACATGGTCTTTGAGGGAGAGATGGTTGTGGACCTCGGCGGCTGCACGGCCGTAATCAGACAGATTCCGAGCCCTCATGGCAGGGATTGCATAGTAGTGTATGTGCCGGAGGAAAAGCTGCTCTTTACGGGTGACGGACTCTCCGCGGGCCTCGTCGGGAATGATTGGATTGACGATTCCGAGGAGGTGGTGAAGCTTCAAAAGCTTCTCAGAAATTTGGATTTTGAAACATGCATCACAGGGCATGGCGAGCCGATGACGAAGTTTGAAGTGCTTGCTGATTTGGCGGAAAGGATAAATTAATGGTCTCAGAACTGTTTAACAGTCTCGCGCAGATAGACCCAAAGCTGGCAATTTTCATCGTGTCGATGATACCCATGGTCGAGCTGCGAGGCGGCGTAATCCTGGGCATAGCCCTGGGGATGAATTGGCTCGAGGTCTTTCTGATATGCATGGCGGGAAATCTCGTGCCGATACCGGTGATAATTATCCTGGGACGGTACGTAATTGAAAGGCTTGGCAGTACGAAATCAGTTGGCCCTATAGTTGAGAGATACAAAGCAAAAACTCTTTCAAAGTCCGGAGTCATTGATAAATATGGCCCCTGGGGTCTTGTGCTTTTTGTAGGAATACCGATTCCGGGAACGGGTGTATGGACAGGGTCCGTGCTGGCACTTCTCATGGATCTTCGAATGAAGAAAGCCATACCGGCAATGATTCTGGGGATGATAGTCGCAGGCATTATTATGACGCTCGGCAGCCTCGGAGTGGTGGGAATTATCAGGTAGAAAAAGGAGGTTAATATGCAGTATCGCAAGGACAAATACGGCGCGGAACTTTCACTTTTGGGCTTCGGCTGCATGCGCTTTACAAAAAAAGGCAGCAGCATTGACATTGAAAAAGCCGAGCGTGAAATAATGACCGCATATAATGCCGGAGTGAATTATTATGATACAGCATATGTGTACGGTGGCAGCGAGGCGGCTGTGGGTGAAATTTTTGAAAGAAACGGCATCAGGGAGAAGATTAAAATTGCAACAAAGCTTCCGCAATACCTTGTGGGAAGCCGCAGTGCATTGGACAAATACTTTAACGAGCAGCTTTTACGGCTGCGCACGGATTATATCGACTACTATCTGATGCATCATCTCACGGATATTGCAATGTGGGAAAAGCTAAAGAAAGTGGGCGTTTTGGAATGGATTGCCGAAAAAAAGAAAAGCGGTGCGATTAGAAATATCGGATTTTCCTATCACGGTAATACCGAAGGTTTTTTGAAAATATTGGCGGACTACGATTGGGATATTTGTCAGATTCAATACAATTACTATGACGAATATGCACAGGCCGGGACCGCAGGTCTTTTGGCCGCAGCCGAAAAGGGTGTGCCTGTGGTCATAATGGAGCCACTGCGTGGCGGAAAGCTGGTTAACCTGCTCCCAAAGTCAGCACTTGATGTGATGGCAGAAAGCGGCAGAGGCTGGTCTCCTGCAGAGTGGAGCTTCCGCTGGCTCTATAACAGGCCGGAGGTCACTGTTGTCTTGTCCGGTATGAACTCGGTTGAGATGGTTAATGAGAATTGCGCAGTTGCTTCGAGCTCTGCGGAGATAGTTTTTACCGAGAGTGATTTTGAAGTTTTGCGCATGGTGACGCAGCGGATTCGTGAATCCGAAAAGGTGGGCTGCACAGGCTGTGCCTACTGTATGCCTTGCCCGAGGGGTGTAGATATTCCGGGGACTTTTCGCTGCTACAACACAATGTTCATTGAGGGAAAGCGTCAGGGAAGATTTGAATATGCGCAGACGGTGGGGCTTACAAAGGAACCTGCTTTTGCGTCTTTGTGCATAGGCTGTGGAAAGTGCGAAACACACTGCCCGCAGGAGATTTCTATTCGCGAAAAGCTAAAGGAGGCGGATAGAGCACTGAGGCCGATTCATTACAAAATAGGTATCGGCGTGGCCAGGAAATTTATGTTCCGCGGTTCAAAATAGCTTGCAAAAAAGGACGCGAAAAAGAGCTGCGAAATTGACAATAAGCTCGTTGAGTTGTAAAATAATTCTAACAATTATTTATTATTTTTTCTAAGCGGTGCGGATTCGCATCACAGTAATTGGAGGTAAAAATGGACAAAACTATCTACAAAGCGTGTTTGGAAGTAATGCGCGCAGAGCTCGTCCGCGCACTTGGGTGTACGGAGCCTGGCGCGGTTGCATTTGCAGCAGGTCAGGCGGCATCTCTCTTAGGTGAATTCCCGGATCATTTGGATGTATGGTGCAGCGGTAACATCGTCAAGAATGTAAAGGGTGTCATCGTACCAAATTCAGGCGGTATGCGCGGAATTGACGCAGCCGCAGTGCTCGGCGCACTATGCGCAAGGGCCGACAAGGAACTTGAAATTTTAACTGCCGCAACGCCGGCAGACATCGAAAAGGCAAAACAGCTCCTGCCTACAGATTATTGTAAGTGTATGCTCGAAGAAGGCGAGGGCAATCTCTATATCAGAGTTGTTGCTACAAAGGGCAAAGACTCAAGTGAGGTAATCCTTAGGGACGGCCACACAAACATTACTTATATGCGCCAGGGAGACAAGGTTTTGGTTGACAAATCCACTTCCGAGGAAAAAGATCCGATTACGGAGTATAAAAAACTTTTATCTATCAAGAATATTATTGATTTTGCAAACAACGTAGAAATTGCAGATGTTAAAGATATGCTCGACGTTGCCATCAAGGAAAACTGCGCAATTGCGGAGGAAGGTCTAAAGAATGATTACGGTGCATCAGTCGGCAAAACTATTTTGGAAAGCTATGGGGATGATGTCAGAACCCGTGCAAGAGCAAAGGCTGCCGCAGGCTCCGATGCTCGTATGGCAGGCAGCTCAATGCCTGTAGTCATCAACTCCGGCTCGGGTAACCAGGGTATCACTGTTACCGTACCTGTTGTCGAGTTCGCGAAAGAACTTCATTTAACCGATGAAGAGTTGTACCGCGCGCTTTGTGTAAGCAATCTTGTGGGCGTTGCTATTAAGCGCCACATCGGAAAGCTCTCCGCATTCTGCGGTGCGATTTCCGCATCTACAGCTGTTGGCGCGGCAATCACCTATATGCGCGGCGGTTCATACGAAGAAATATGCTACACCATCACCAATACCCTCGCAAATGTCGGCGGCGTTGTATGTGACGGCGCGAAGGCAAGCTGCGCTGCAAAGATTGCGGCAGGTCT
>DGGP01000072.1 GCA_002392265.1 Firmicutes bacterium UBA3871
GGATAGTTGCGGTGGATTTCGATGCAAGATGGTACGAGGGAAACATCAGACGTCAGCAGATTACGGTCTTTATAAACGCATGTCTTTCGGTGGGGCTGGGCTTTCTGATTGTGCTGGCTATTCTTTCTCAGTCCAAAAAGAGGGTGCAGTCAATTTATGTAAAGCTTAATAACCTTTCGCATGGCATAGAAACCATCGCGGATGAGCTGTCCGAAGGAAACAGCCTGGCAAAGCTGGAGCTGACAAAGAATGAGGAAAAGGCAAAGGCTGATTCGCACGGCGAGATAGATGCCATAGAAAAGAAGATACTGTACTTGCAGGAATTCGTTTCTGCTCAGATTGTAAATGTCAAATCAAAGGCTTATATAGACGGACTGACAGGTCTGGCGAACAGAACCGCATATTTGGAATATGCAGGTCAGCTCGACGACCAGATCAAGTCGGGTTCGGCTCATTTTTGGATAGCAATGTTTGATTTGAACGGTCTAAAGGCTCTAAATGACACTCAGGGCCACGACAAGGGAGACCTTATGCTGATGGAATCAGCAGCGCTTTTTAAAAAAGCATTTGGAAAGGAAAAGCTTTTCCGCATCGGTGGTGACGAGTTTGTTGTAATTATTGAAGGTAAAACGGTGCCGGAAGTTGAGCGACTCTTTGAAGAGTTTGATGAACTTGTCTCCGCAAAGAACAGTGGAAATGAACTGATCAGCAGCATATCAAAGGGATATGCCGAATTCGATCCCGACTGCGACAAATGCTTCAAAGACACCTTCACACGTGCCGACAAAGCAATGTATGCAGACAAAAAGGCATATTACGAAAAGTTTGGTGACAGACGGGGCAGATAAATGCGAAAAAGCAGTAGAAACATTGAAAACTCAAAGGACATTACTTCGGTAATGTCTTTTTTTATATTGTTTTTAAAAATTTTAAACTTTTTTAAGTAGATTTTAGGTTGACCTCTTAATATAAAGCTACAAACACGAAAGGAGGTACCTTATGGAGCACGAAACAAACGGCCTGAGTGTTAATGATAGATCTAAAAAGTTCAGGCATGAGCTTAAATACAAAATACCCTATAGCGACTACCTTGCGATGAAAAGCAGATTGAGTCATGTAATGAAAAGAGATCCGCACACAGATGCAGACGGGACATACATAATCCGAAGCATCTACTTTGACAATACGGAGGACAAAGCGCTAAAGGAAAAAATACAGGGAATCCAGAAACGCGAAAAGTTTCGCATCAGATATTACAATGATGATTTATCGCGCATTGCCCTCGAAAAAAAGATGAAAATTAACAGGCTGTGCCTGAAATACAGCGCACCCCTCACCGAAGAGGAGTGCAGAAAGATACTCGCAGGTGATATTTCCTGGATGAAAACGCACCCTTCGGAGCTGGTCAGGGAATTTTACGCAAAGCTCAGGTATCTGCGGCTGAAACCGCGGGTGACCGTATCATATGTCAGAGAGCCCTACATTTACGTTCCCGGAAATGTACGCGTTACTTTCGATTCAAAGATACGCTCGAGCATGTACAGCAGGGATTTCCTGGAGCCGGACCTTTCGGATATCAGCGCGACGGATGCACCGGACGATATGATACTCGAGGTAAAGTATGACGAGTTCCTGCCCGAAGTTATCTGCAACCTGATACAGGTTAAAGACTTAAAGCAGGAGTCGTTCTCAAAATATGGAATATGCAGACGATTTGGTTAAAAGGAGGAAAAAATGACATTTAACGATATTTTCAAAAACAGTTTTATTGAATCTGTAACTGAGTTTTCAGCGGTGGACACAGTGATAGCACTGGCATTTGCGCTCGTAATCGGGCTGTTCATTTCGCTGATTTATAAAAAGACATTCAGCGGAGTTATGTACTCAAACGGCTTTGCGATGACCCTTGTGGGCATGTGCCTGGTAACATCTCTCGTAATCATGGCGGTAACCTCAAACGTCGTCCTCTCACTTGGTATGGTCGGTGCGCTTTCAATCGTCAGATTCCGCACCGCGATTAAAGAACCTATGGAAATCGTGTTTCTCTTTTGGGCACTTGCCTCCGGCATTGTTGTCGGCGCAGGCATGATTCCGCTGGCTGTCATTGGCTCTATCATCATCGGCGCAATACTGCTGCTCTTCGCAAACAAGAAGTTCAGCAACATGCCTTACATCCTCATAGTCAGCTGCGACAACGAGCAAGCCGAAAACGAGGCGCGCGAGCTGGTCAAGGCCGCAACAGAGAAGTTTATCGTAAAGTCAAAGACTGTGGAGGCCGGCAGCATCGAGCTTACTGCCGAGATCAGAGTCAAAAACGACAACACCGAATTCGTGAATCGCCTAAGCGAGCTTCAGGGCATCGCAAACGCCACACTTGTAACCTTTAACGGCGAATATATGTCTTAATTACCTGCGGCGCAGGCCATGAAATGGAGGTACAAAATGATTGCAAGCAAACACTTTTCGAAAATCGTTGCGGCGGTGGTAATCATCGCCCTGCTCTTGTGCGGACTGGCAATGGCCTTCGGTGACAAGCTGCAAGGCTACACCGCAAGCGGCATCACAATGGAATATGAGACGGAGCTTTTCGATACTTCCGAGCCGATTGAAATCAACATCAAGATGAGCGAGGAAGACTGGAATGACCTTCTCGGAAACGCATTGGATGAAGAATACTATAGCTGTGATGTCGTCGTAAACGGCACGACATTCACAAATGTAGGAATAAGAGCCAAAGGCAATACCAGCCTTTCAAATATAGCAAACGATCCTGACACGGACCGCTACAGCTTAAAGCTCGAGTTTGACCACTATGTGGACGGGCAGACATGCTTCGGACTCGACAAGCTCATCCTGAACAACAACTACGCCGACGCCACCAATATGAAGGAAGCTTTGGTGTACGATATGTACCAATATCTCGGAGCAGATGCGTCTCTTTACAATTACGCCAAAATCAGCGTAAACGGTGAGTATTGGGGAGTATATCTTGCACTGGAAGCAGTGGACGACAGCTTCATGCTCAGGAACTACGGCACGCAGGACGGCGAGCTGTACAAGCCTGAGAGCATGGACATGAGCGGCAAGAAGGACAGCAACATCAGCGATAAGCTTGAAGGCGGCGAGAGACCGACAAGACCTGACAGCATCAGCGATGGCGGCTTCAGCTTCGACGGCAATCTGCCGGAAGGCGGCCCGGGCGGCGGCTTTGGTTCCGGTGGCGGGGCGGACCTGAATTACGTGGATGACGAGCTTGACAGCTACTCAACTATTTGGGACGGCTCCATCACCGACTCGACGGATTCGGACCATCGGCGCGTGGTTACAGCCCTCAAGAATATCAGCGAGGGAACGGATTTAGAAAAGTATATGGATATAGACAACATCCTGAAATATATGGCAGTGCACACATTTGTCGTGAACTCGGACAGTCTGTCGGGCAACATGGCGCACAACTACTACCTTTACGAATATAACGGGCAGCTAAACATTTTGCCGTGGGATTACAACCTTTCCTTTGGCGGCATGGGTCAGGGCGGAAGCGATGCGTCGGGCGTAATAAACGATGCAATCGATACGCCTTTCTCCGGCACGGATTTCTTTGACAAGCTGCTCGAAAACGAGGAGTACCTTGCACAGTACCACGAATATCTGCGCATTCTCGCAGAGGAATATGTCGGCGGCGGAGTTTTCGATGAGTTTATCGAGAACATCACAAGCCAAATCGATGAGCTGGTTGAAACAGACCCAACCGCATTCTACACCGCAGAGGAGTACA
>DGGP01000060.1 GCA_002392265.1 Firmicutes bacterium UBA3871
GATAGCTGCGCGTCTGGGCCATGAACACATGGCGCTTGACCGAGCCGCCGTACAGGGCGGCAAACGTGCCGCCGAAATCCCGGTAGGCGTTGTGCATGCCCTGGAAGGCCGCTTTCCGGACCTCCCGGTTCTTGGAGCGCAGGAAGGTCTGATAGCGGCCGTGGCTCAGCTGGACCTCTTCCCCGTTTTCATCCCGGATCACCGGGAAGGGCAGCTCCACGTCCGACAGCACGCGGAAGGCCTGGGAAGGGGTGGACAGGGCGTCCCCGGCCATGGCCAGGAGCTTTTCCTGCTCGGCCGGCAGGGTGTGGGCGCGGTTGCGCAGCAGCCCGCGGATGTACTCGCTGTAGTCGCTGAAGGAAGGATCGCTGCCAAGGCTTTTGAGCTGTTCCTCCGGCAGGGCCAGCAGCTCCGGCTCCAGGAAGGCGCAGGCCGCGCTCAGCTGCACCGCCAGGTGACGAACCTTGCCCAGCATGGCGGTATAGCGGCCGTCGGACCCATCCTGGTCCGCCCGCATCATCGCGTAGGCGAAGATCTTTTCCAGGCGCTTGGAGGTTTCAAAATACCGGACGATCACGCCCTTGGGATCCTCCGCCACCTTCCCCTGATAGGCCGCGATTTCGGGCAGCAGGGCGGAAAGCGCCGCCATTTCCTGTTCGACGGCCTCGTCCGTGGGGAAAATATCCTCCAGCCGCCAGAGATATTTTTTGTCCATTTCACTGCGGGATTTGAGTTCAGCAGCCACTGTATATCATCCTTTCCAAATCTAATTTTTCCAAGGTGCATAACACTGATCCATCATGATCGCTTCCGCCCGCGCGCTGGTTTCCTGCGTCAGGCGGGACAGGACCATATCCGCATCCTTTTCCTTCATCAGGAGCACCAGGTCCACGTTCTGGCCGAAGGCGGTTTCCTCTGTCCTGACGGGCAGAAGGCCGAGGAGGTAATTCACCTTGTCCCACAGGGGATAAGGGACGCTGACCATCATCCTTTGGGAGAGGCACATCTTGGCCACCCCCGCCTTGTCCAGGGCCAGGGCGCAGCTGCGCGAATAGGCGCGCACCAGGCCGCCGGCCCCCAGGAGGATGCCGCCGAAGTAGCGGGTGATCACCACGGCGCAGTTGACCACCTGGCGGGCGCGGATGACCTCCATCATCGGCAGGCCGGCGGTGCCGCCCGGCTCCCCGTCGTCGCTGCCCCACTGGATCTGCATTTTATCGCCTATTACCATTGCCGGCACATTGTGCGTGGCGTCGCGGTGCTTCGCCCTGATTTCAGCGATAAAGCTCTCGGCCTCCTCACGGCTTTTGACAGGCGAAACATAGGCGATAAACCTCGACTTTTCAATTGTCTGTTCCGCGCTTCCGCGGCCCCTGACAGTTTTCATTCCTTACCTGTATTCCTTTTCTGTCATTTTATTCGATTTCGTATTTGGAAAGTCGCCCGTAGTCCGCCGTTCCGACCTCTGCGACCACAACTGTGCCCTCCGCCTCGTACGAGGTTTCCTTCACATTTGCATGCTCACGCAGGTAGCTTACGATATCACCGCGGTCATACGGCAAAAGGAGCTTTACCGTTCTGTTTCCGGCATAGATATGGGCTTTTATCATCTCCATCAGCTGCGGCACGCCCTCTCCGTATTTTGCCGAAATGCATATGTCAGCCTCCGGAAAGCTTTTTTCCTCGCAAAGGTCAATCTTGTTGTAAACCATGATGCGCTCCTTTGCGCCCGCTCCGATTTCACCGAGTACCTTTTCCGTTACGTCCACATGAAACTCTTTATTATCAAATGAGGCGTCGACAACGTGCAGCAGCAGATCGGCATAGTTCACCTCTTCGAGTGTAGCCTTGAATGCGTTTACCAGCTGATGAGGCAGCTTGCTCACAAAGCCTACGGTGTCTATCAGTATGAACTCGTGGTTCCCCTCGAGATGAATCAGCCTCTGCGATGTGTCGAGTGTGGCAAAGAGCATGTCCTTTTCAAAGACTGCCTTGTCGTCGCTGTCCTCCATGGAAAGGAGCCTGTTCATCAGTGCGGACTTTCCCGAGTTGGTGTAGCCCACAAGCGCGACAACCGGAATCTCCGATTTTTCGCGACGTGAGCGCTGAGTCTCTCTGGACTGCTTTATGCCTGCAATCTCCGATTTAATATCGTCCATGCGGCGCTCAATATGTCTGCGGTCCGTTTCAAGCTTCTTTTCGCCCGGGCCGCGTGTGCCTATGCCGCCGCCAAGCCTCGACAGCGACTTGCCAAAGCCCATCAGCCTCGGCATTCGGTACTGAAGCTGTGCCAGCTCTACCTGAAGCTTGCCCTCACGGCTTGTCGCACGCATTGCAAATATGTCGAGAATCAGAATTGTACGGTCGATAACCCGCACGTCCAGCTCTTCCTCGAGATTTCTGATTTGCATGCCCGACAGCTCGTTATTGAAGATTACCGTATCGGCTTCCATATTCCGGCACATCTCCGAAAGCTCCGCTACCTTGCCCTTGCCAATATAAGTTGCCGTGTTCGGACGCTCGAGGTTCTGAATCATGTGGCCCAGCGTCTCGCCGCCTGCGGCCTCTGTCAGGGCTTCAAGCTCCTTCATCGAATAGCTGATGTCCTCGCCCATGGAAAGTCCCACCAGTATCGCTCTGAACACTTCGTTTTCTATTACCTGATTGTTTTCGTCAAATTTTATCATTTCATTCAAAAAATGCCTCCCCGAGGGGAGGCTCAAAGTTCTGATGCTATTTTAGCTTTGCAAGCTCCTCGCTGAACTTGTCGTTGAGAATCTTGATGTGCGTACCCTTCATGCCCAGAGATCTGGTTTCGATTACGCCCGCCGATTCGAGTTTGCGAAGGGCATTGACAATTACCGATCTGGTAATACCAAAACGGTCTGCAATGCGGCTCGCAACCAGGAGTCCTTCTTTTGCATTGAGTTCGGCAAAAATCTGCTGAACAGCCTCTATTTCCGAATAAGAAAGCGTACCTATTGCCATCTGAACAACATTGCGTTCTCTTTCTTCTTCTTCTTTTTCGATGGATTTCTGTCTGATTATTTCAAGGCCCACTACTGTAGCACCGTATTCGGCAAGCACGAGCTCTTCAGCCATGAATTCGGAATTAACGCGAGTTAAAATCAGAGTGCCCCATCTCTTTTTTCCGCCCATGATAGGAACGATGGTACGGAAATTTTCGGCCTTGTCATGTTCAAAGTGGAAAAGCTTTTTGCATTCCTCTATGGACAGATTGGCTGTAGTTTCATCAATACCCATGAGGGCATCATTGTAGTCCTCAGGGAATCTGAGTGTATGATCCTCTTCTTCAACGATAGCTGTGGTGGTCGGTCTGTCTTCGTAGTGAACGCCGAGCACCTTGCCGTTTCTGCTGGTGATATAAACATTAGCTGCCATAATTTCGCTGAGAATTTCACAGAGGTCATTAAACGAAAAGGCACCTGTTGTGCTTTCCTGCAGCACCCAATTCATCTTGCGGACTTTTTTTAACAGTTCTTCCATTTGTAAATCTCCCCTTTTCTTCAATTACAAAGAATTTCTTTTTTCTCAACACTTTCCTCTATTATAAATGTTAATAAAGCAAAGCGCAACCATTTTTTTAATTTTCTAAATAATTGGGCGTCTAGGAAAAAATGCAAATTTTGTAAAAGTCGCTTAGAGTATGTATTTATCTACATCCTGCTCATGAATCTTCTCCTCGAACTTGTTCTTCACATATTCCGCATCGATGGTGATATTCTTTTCTGCCATCTCCGGAATATTGAACGATACATCCTCAAGCAGCTTTTCAAGAACCGTATGAAGTCTGCGGGCACCGATATTTTCGGTCTGCTCGTTCATCAGGAAAGAGATTGTTGCGATTTCTTCAACTGCATCTTCCGTAAATTCCACATTTGCGCCTTCTGTTTCGAGCAGCGCCTTGTGCTGCTTCAGGAGCGCATTTTCAGGCACAGTCAGAATCTTTACAAAGGATTCCTTTGTCAGATTTTCGAGTTCCACTCTGATAGGGAATCTTCCCTGAAGCTCCGGAATCAGGTCCGTCGGCTTTGAAACGCTGAAAGCACCTGCTCCGATAAAGAGTATATGGTCTGTCTTTACAGGGCCGTACTTTGTGTTAACCACACAGCCTTCAACTATAGGAAGTATGTCACGCTGCACGCCTTCACGGCTTACATCTGCGCCCGATCTGAACTCTGAGCCTGCGATTTTGTCTATTTCATCGATAAAGATAATGCCGTTTTGCTCTGCATTGTGGAGAGCGTCCTCCGTTACCTGATCCATATCGAGCAGGTTCTGAGCTTCCTGCTCACGAAGAATCTTGCGCGCATCCTTTACCTTTACTTTCTTTCTTTTTGTCTTTTGCGGCATCATATCGCCAAAGATATTACCTATTGCAATCATGCCGCCTTCGCCGACGTCAATCTGATTACCCTTTGGCTGTTCCTTGACTTCGATTTCGATGTACTGTTCCTCCAAAAGGCCGTCGCGAAGCTGCTTTCTGACCTGCTCTCTGGCAAGTTCGGTGTCCATCTCCTCCGGACCGATGTTTCTGCTCTGCTCTTCCTTCATCTGCTCGTACTGAGCCTTTTGGGAATTTGCATAGTTACCCATCAAAAGCTCAAACGGGCTGCGCAGGTTTCCGCCCGAAGAGCTTCCGCCCGGCTTTGCTTTTCCCGGAATGATGGCCTGAAGAATCTTTTCCTCCGCAATCTCATCTGCTACGGAATACTTCTCCGAAAGCTTTGCCTGCTTTGTGATTCTGATTGAAGCCTCCACGAGGTCTCTGACCATGGAATCAACGTCGCGGCCGACATAACCGACTTCCGTGAACTTTGTCGCTTCGACTTTTACAAAAGGTGCATCCATCAGCTTTGCGAGTCTGCGGGCGATTTCGGTCTTGCCGACGCCGGTAGGTCCCATCATCAGGATGTTCTTTGGTGTGATTTCCTCTCTCATTTTCTCTGAAAGAAGAGATCTGCGATATCTGTTTCTGAGGGCCAGAGCGACCGATTTCTTTGCCTCGTCCTGACCGATTATATATTTATCCAGCTCCTGAACTATTTCTTTAGGAGTCATTTGATACAGTGTGCTTGCCATATTATTCCCCCCTGCTTTACAGCTTTTCTACAGAAATATTGGTGTTCGTGTATACACAGATGCTTGATGCAATGCGCAGAGACTCTCTGACGATTTCCTCAGCTCCCATATCTGTATGGTTAAACAGCGCACTCGCTGCCGCATAAGCATAATTTCCGCCGGAGCCTATTGCCACAAAATCCTCATCAGGCTCGATAACCTCACCGTTACCGGATATAACCAGCAGGCTTTCCTTGTCTGCAACAATCATCAGAGCCTCGAGATTTCTCATGGCCTTGTCTGATCTCCAAAGCTGAGCCAGAGCCACAGCCGCACGCTTTAAGTTTCCGGAGTGCTCTTCAAGCTTGCTTTCAAACTTTTCGGTCAGCGAGAAAGCATCCGCTACCGAACCGGCAAATCCCGAAATAACCGTGTTCTTGTAAATCTTTCTGACTTTCTTTGCACCATGCTTCATGATGGTGGTCTGCCCCATTGTTACCTGACCGTCTCCGCCGATGCAGATATCATCCGGTCCCCTTCTTACAGCAACTATTGTGGTTGCATGAAATGTTGTCATTTTTGTTCCTCCATTCCCTAATCATTATTCCTTGTAACCGCATCCTTCGGCAGGGCACTCCAGCTTTGTGCCTTTCCCTGCATGCTGGACGAGTAGTTCGCCGCACTTCGGACACTTTTTGTCAACCGGCTGATACCAGTAAACCTTGTTACATTCCGGATAACCGCTGCAGCCGTAGAACGTTCTGCCGCGCTTGCCCTTTTTTATAATTATATCTTTACCACATACCGGGCATTTTACACCGGTTGAAATCTGTATTTTTTTGGTATTTCTGCATTCCGGAAATCCCGTGCAGGCAATAAAGTCGCCGAATCTGCCGTGCTTGATTGCAAGAGGCTTTCCGCAAAGCTCACACATCTCGCCTGTCAGCGTATCTTCAAGCTTTACCTTTTCTATCTTTTCGTCGGCCACCTTCAGCTCCTTTTCGAGCGGGCCGTAGAAATCGGCAACTACTTTTCTCCAGTTTGCATTGACCTCGGTGGACTCGATATTATCGAGCTTTTCCTCCATGCCTGCGGTAAATCCCGCATCAACGATTTCCTTGAAATATTCCTCCATCATTTCGGTTACCACAAAGCCGAGCTGAGTCGGAACCAGAGCCTTCTTTTCCTTTTTCACATATCTGCGCTCGGTGAGAGTCGTCACGATAGGCGCATAGGTAGACGGTCTTCCTATGTTCTTTTCTTCGAGGTCCTTTATCAGACTCGCTTCTGTGTATCTTGCAGGCGGCTGGGTGAACTTCTGGTCGCCCGTAACTTCCTTTGCGGTCAGCTCTTCACCTTCGGCAAGGCCGGGCAGAATGCGGTCCTTTGTCTCGTCATCGTAGGACTTGTAGATTTTCAGATAGCCGTCATAGGTCAGCTTTGAGCCGTTTGCTCTCAAAAGGTAGCCGCTGTTTTCAATGTCAACTGTCATGCTGCTAAACTCCGCAGCCTTCATCTGGCTTGCGACAAAGCGGAGCCAGATCAGCTTGTAGAGCTTGTACTGGTCCTCGGTGAGGGACTGGTGTATGTCGTCAGGTGTGAGGTTAACATCGGATGGGCGAATTGCTTCGTGCGCATCCTGGATGCCGCCCTTGTTCTTGTATACATTGTTTGCCCAGTACTTTATCTCCGTTCCGTCAGGCTGAAGCTCGTAATTGTCGTGGATGAAATTCTTTGCCGCTTCGCGTGCTTCGTCGGAGATTCTGGTGGAGTCGGTTCTGATGTATGTAACCAGACCTGCGAGTCCCTTTCCCTTTATGTCTACGCCCTCGTACAGCTGCTGCGCGATCATCATGGTTTTGCGTGCCGGGAAGTTCAGCTTGTTGCTGGCCTCCTGCTGAAGCTTTGAAGTCGTAAACGGAGCATAAGGGTTCTTCTTTTTCGGTTCTTCCTTTACCGAAGACACGATATACTTTCCCTTTTCAAGCGTCCTTAAAACACGGGTTGCCTCGTCTTCGTTTGAAATGGTAATTTCGCCTTTTTTATCCTTGCTGCCGATTACCTTTGCGCTGAACTTTTTCTTTGAGCTGCCTTCCTTCTTTTCGAATTCGGCGTTTATTGTCCAGTATTCGGTAGGCACAAATGCATTTATGGCGTTTTCCCTGTCACAGATTATCTTTAACGCAGCCGACTGAACTCTGCCTGCGGAAAGACCTCTGGATACCTTTCTCCAGAGCAGCGGGCTGATCTGATAGCCTACGAGGCGGTCGAGGATACGGCGCGCCTGCTGGGCATCAACAAGATTCATGTTGATGGTTCTCGGATTTTTGATTGCGGATGCAATGGCAGTCTTTGTTATTTCATGGAACTCTATTCTGCAGTTTGACTTCGGGTCGAGACCGAGCAGAAATGCGAGGTGCCATGATATTGCTTCTCCTTCGCGGTCCGGGTCGGTTGCGAGGAGGACTTTGCTGCTGGCCTTTGCCTCTTTTTTCAGAGACTTGATCAGGTCGCCTTTTCCTCTGATAGGGATATATTTCGGTTCAAAATTATTTTCGATATCTATTCCGAGCGTGCTCTTCGGCAAATCGCGAACGTGTCCTACACTGGCGATTACCTTGTAGTTACTGCCCAGATACTTTCCTATTGTTTTTGCCTTTGATGGTGACTCCACTATAACCAGAGTCTTCTTTTTTTCAGCCAAAGTTTTAACCTCCGAATCTTTGGTTTCCACAGCGCGTTTTATTTTATCTACTATTATATGTAAATATATGTGCACTGTTCAAGTTATGATTATATTGCCATTTTTCTTACTTTGCAATAAAAATTTTTCCGAGCCCGCTCCCAAGTATACCCTTCATCTCGAGTATCGTCACAATCGGTATCAGCTCCTTTGCTTCTTTTTTCAATGCTTTTGCGAGGTTTTCCATGCTTGTTTCACCGAATGAAAGAATATAATTATAAATCTCTGTTTCATCCCGGCCGAGCTGCTTCATTATGCTTGATGGTCCCTCAGCTTTTTTACAAAGACCGCTCGAAGCCAAATCGCAGACCACATCGTCTATCACCGCCACCGGAATCGCCCCGTCCTGAATCAGCCTGTTGCATCCGAGCCCCATAATCGAAGTGATATTCGCAGGCACGGCATATACACTTCTGCCCTGCTCCATTGCATACTCCGCTGTAATCAGCGAGCCGCTGCCAAGCCCCGCCTCCACCACAACCGTCGCCGCACAAATCCCACTGATTATACGATTCCGCTGCGGAAACATCCATTTTAAAGGCTGCGTGCCAGGAGGATATTCGCTCAGCACCAGACCTTCCCTTTCAATTTGCCCCTTCAGCCTGCTGCTGCCCTTCGGGAAACAGATATCCGGCCCGTTCCCAAGCACTGCTATGGTTTTACCCCGTGCGCCAAGCGCTCCCATATGGGAATAGCTGTCTATCCCCGCCGCCATTCCGCTGACTACCGTGATGCCGTTTTCAGCAAGCCTGCCGGCCATCTTTTCCGCCACATATCTGCCGTATTCGCTGCATCTGCGGGCACCCACCATCGCAACACAGGCAGTGCCGCTTGCTAAAGTGATGTCGCCGATATAGTACAGCTGCTTCGGTGGTGACGGAATGTCGCGAAGCTGCGGGGGGTAAAGCTCGTCGTCCATAGTGACCATACAGATTTTGCTCTCGTCCATCCCCTTCATACCTCTCTTTCCTTTGCATACAGTCTGTCAAGCGCCCTGTACTGAAGCGCCTCGGCAGCGTGCACTTCTGCAATTGTCTCGCTCCCATCGAGGTCTGCGATTGTACGCGAAACCTTGATAAGCTTTGTCGCCGAACGCATGCTGAGCGCAAAGCTGTCCGCCGCCCTCCTGAAAAGAGACGCCGCAGCATCACTCATTCGGCAGTACTTTTCGATTTCGGCACCCTCCATGTGGGCATTCAGCCTCGTGGCACCGGCATATCTCTCCGCTTGCACAGCTCTGGCCTTTTGCACGGCACGTCGCATTTCTTCCGAAGACAAGCAGGTCCCGCCGCCCGCATCGCCCGAAATCAGACTGCCCGACCTGATTTCCGCAACCGCTATGTGCATATCGATTCTGTCAATTAACGGTCCCGACAGCTTTGACTGGTAATTGTAGACAGAGTTCGTGCTGCATTTACACTTTCTGTAGGATGAGCCAAAATAGCCGCACCGACATGGGTTCCCTGCCGCAACGAGGATGAAATTGCAAGGGAAGGTCACGCGCATATCGCCTCGCTGCAGCACGATTTCGCCATCCTCGACGGGCTGCCTGAGTGTTTCAAGAGTCTCCCTGCCAAACTCCGGGAACTCGTCCAAAAACAGCACGCCCATGTGGGCCAGGCTGATCT
>DGGP01000158.1:0-2148 GCA_002392265.1 Firmicutes bacterium UBA3871
GCGAGAGCATTCACTACATTCCGGTGGACAGCGCCGAGCAAGCCATAGACGGCGTAAGCTCGGGCAAGTACTATGCTGCCATCATATTCGAGGACGGCTTTACATACGCCATGAACCACTACGAGGAAGCAATAGGCGACGCGAAGCCGCGCATTACTTACTGCTGCAACATCAAGAAGAACGGCATTGCGCCCAAAATCACCGACACTGCAGCCGACAACATGCTGCGCGACATCAATTCCGATTTAGTGAAGCTGATGATGACCAAATATTTCGCTGATGTGCAGGAGCTGATGGCGGACATCGACACTGACGATGCCGCAAGCCGTGCTGCAAGCGGGCTGCGCAGCGCACAGACGGCGCTTGACAGCTACTCCGCAGCCATAGGGCAGATGATTGAAGGCGGACAGCCTCTGGGAGAGTCGGCTTCAAATTCCCGCGAGAATCTCTCTTCGGGAAGAGCGCAGGCGAGGGAGGACATAGAAAAGGCCGATGCGAATATTACCGAGGCGCAGGTAACGCTGCGCGATATCTCGCGGAAGCTGGATAAAAAATCAGTGGCTGTGGAGGATTCCATAGATGACCTCGGCTACACAATAGACCATTTGCAGGGACCTGTCAGCGAAGAGGAGAAAAAGAAGCTTGTAAAGGAAGCAAACGCAAAGGCGGATACCGCGATAAAGGAGCTCACGGGGCTTCGCGCAATGATTCCGCAGGACGAGGGAAATGAGACAGCTGATTCGGTGCTTGCTCACATCGATGCCATGATAGTGACGATGAAGCATATAAAGAACCTGACCGAGACTGTTCCGAGCTCTCCGGACGTCCTTTCGGGAATTGCGGGCGATCTTTCGCATACGCAGAGTATGATGAAAAACGAGGTAAGGCCGGAGACCGAAAGCATAATAACCTCTTTTGAGGACTCTCTTGAGAGGGCAAAGCCTTTAATGGATACGGCAGGTACTGCGCTCGACGACTTGGACAAGGTTATGGCGGAGAGCGAGGTACTAAAGAGCGAGTCGGAAAAGGCCCTTACGGAGCTTGGCGGTACACTTGCTGCTGTTTCGGCGGGGCTTGATGATGCGATAAAAAAGGTTTGGGCGCTGCAAAGGGCGAGTGGCGATGCTTTGCCGGGCGACATCTCGGAGGAGAGTGCAGCAAAGTACAGCGAGTATATAACCGATCTGGTGCAGGTAGAGGCCGAGGAGCTTTACAAGCCCGCTTCCTACGGTGCGGCGATGGCGCCTTTCTACACGACGATCGCCCTCTGGGTAGGTGCCGTAATGCTGGTGACACTCCTGAGCACAAACGTAAAGCGTAAAAGGTATCCGGGCGCGACCGAAGCACAGTGCTTTTTCGGGCGCTATCTGATTTTTTTCCTGATAGGGCAGATACAGACCGCGGTCGTAGTGGCCGGGGATATATTCCTGCTGCATGTAGAGCCTCTGCACCCTTGGCTTTTCTGGCTCTCGGCAGCGATAACCGACATGATATTCGTGATGCTGATTTACGCCCTGGCACTGGCCTTCGGAGACATCGGAAAGGCTGTTGTAATAGTCGTAATGATGCTGCAGATTTCGGGTTCGAGCGGAACCTATCCTATAGAAATATTACCGGGAATCTATGCGAAGATATTCAAGTTCTTCCCGTTCCCTTATGCAATCGATGCGATGCGCGAGGCAATGTTCGGCATGTACGGTTCGGATTACGCAATCTATCTGGCGCAGCTTTCGGTATTTTTCGTGTGCGCAGTTTTAATAGGCTTGCTCGTCAGAAAGCCTTTTGTCGGGGTGAAATCCTTTGTGCACCATAAAATGAACGAAACGGAGGTGCTGTGATGAATAACAAAATGATTGATTACGCACAGCAAATCCACGAAAGGAATAAAAAGCGCATACGCATAGGGCTGATTATGTTCTTTGTGCTGCCCGTAGCTCTCGGATTCATCCGCTGGATGACGGACAGTGATAAAATAGTATTTTTACTGATCTGGGTTGCTCTGATGTTTGCACTTTCTGCATATCTCATCAGCGTCGAGTACATGGACAGCACGATTCAAAAGAAGCTGGCCGAAATGACCGACAGCGAGCCGGAGTTTGACGATCTGCTCGGCGAGCGCGGACTGCTGTCCGAATCGGACAGCCCGGC
>DGGP01000158.1:2232-4161 GCA_002392265.1 Firmicutes bacterium UBA3871
GCCGAGGCCGCCCGCGAGGTCCGCGAACGTGTACGCGATAAAATCGCGTCTACCTCCTCATCAGCGGAAAAAATCGGGAAGATAACCGATAACGATTTCAAACAGCTGACATCAAGCGCTGTAACAATTGTAATAATAGTCGGGCTTTGCGTAATACCTTGTCTTTTTGCATGGTTTAATACATTCTCCAACTGGAATCCTTTCAGCAGCGAAGCAACTGCGGGGATTTCCGTTGCGGTGGCAAGCTCGGACGAGGGAGCGGAGGCTCTGGGACTTTCGATAAATATCGGCGACAAGGTCATAGAGGCGTTGAAGGCAAACGATGATATCGGCTGGACATTTGTGGATGACGCGGAAACGGCAATAGAAAGCGTTTACGCCGGCGACTGCTATGCAGCAGTAATTATTCCCGAGGATTTCAGCAGGAGCATTATCGGAATCGCAGGCGGAGAATTAAAGCATCCGCAGCTGCATTTCTATGAAAATGAGAAAACGAATGCCATTGCACCGAAAATCACGAGCAAGGTAAAGGGCGTTCTGAAGGAAAAGGTCGATGCGGCATTTGTGGATACACTTGGGAAATACGTGACGGAGATTGCCTCGGCATCGGCAGCGCTGGGCCTTGATCCGCAAAACACATTAAGCGACATAAACATTGTTCTTTCAGAGCTTGATGCGGATCTTGAAAGCAGCGCAAGGGTTATAAATGCGGCGTCGGACATTTCAAATGCCACCGAAAACCTGCTCTCCGCATCACGGGATTTTGTAGCAAGCTCACAGGAAGTGGCAGCGGATACAAATGATTATCTCGGCACGGTGAGCGGCGACCTTTCGGAAAAGCCGGAAAAATCGGCTCTGGCGCGCACTCTCACAGATATGACGGCTGCAATGTCGTCAAACCTGGATCAGACCGAAAAGGAACTGCAATCGGCAAAAAACGATATGACAAAGGCAGGCAGTTATGTGCAGGAGGACCTTAAAGTCCGCAGGGAAACTGTCAATCAGATGCAGGTTGCGGCAGAAGGAACCTCTGCAAGCCTTGCTGACATGGGACTTACCGCAGAGGCTGAAAAGCTCGCTGCCGTTTCAAAGGACCTTGCCGACATTTCCGCAGCGATAACAAAGCTGCAGGCAGCCGACCTATCAAACCAAAAGCTGGTTTTCGCATACATGGATGAAGTAATTTCGGATATCGGTACCGCCCAAAGCGATCTGCGCGAGGCAGAGCGCGATATAAACAAAGCCGATGCGAAATTAAACGATGCGGCAAAGGATGCCGGAGAGAGCATTGATGCTACCCGCGGGTACCTTTCGAGTGCCTACGGCGATCTGGCTCTGATAGGGCAGGCACTCGACAAATCATCGCTGGCACTTAGCTCTTTTGAGGGAGGCCTTTCGGGCACCGCGGATACCGTCAATTCGCTGAGGCGCGGTATACGAAATTTCTCAGCGCTCCTTGAAAAATTCGCAGACAGCGAGCTAAGGAGTGACATTGACAGGCTGATGGAAAACGACCCGGTGGTTATTGCCGAAAATATGGCAGCTCCGATTAAAATGGAAAGCTCAAGGCTCTTTAACATAGAAAACTTCGGCTCGCAAATGGCGCCTTTCTACACGACGCTTTCCCAGTGGATTGCAGCTCTCCTCATGACAATCATGATACAGGTGGATGTAAAGCGGAGAAAAGAGCTTGGAAATGTGAAAACCTATGCAAGGTTTCTGGCGCGCTACAGGGTATTCCTCGTAATCGGGCTCGTTCAGGCGCTGCTGGTATCGCTTGGCCAGATTCTCTATGTGGGAATTGACTGTCTGCATCCGGCGGGCTTTGTTCTGGCTGCTTTGGTCATCGGCGCAGCCTTTACGCTGATTGAGTACTCATTGGTATTTACATTCGAGAGCGTGGGGCTTGGAATCTGTGTAATCGTCATG